>JAFDJC010000105.1 GCA_019307665.1 Deltaproteobacteria bacterium
CTTAAGAACCTTCCCGATGTTTTTGATAAGGTTAGACGGTGTAATCGGTTTTTCCATATTGTGAATCGGCCGCAATGTTGCAGGGAAAGCCATTAAGGCCTCAATATCATCTTTGCCGAATTCATCATGCATATGTGCGGTGATAACAATTACAGGGATCTTTGCCCATTCCTTTTTTTTCCTTAATGCCCTCATAACCCTGATCCCCGACATTCTCGGCATAACCATATCAAGGGTTATTAAATCGGGAGGATCGGCTTCTACTTTATCCAAGGCATCAATCCCGTCCACAGCGGTTTCAACATTAAATCCTGCATCCTCTATGCAAGCAGCCAGATAATTGCGGACATCGGGTTCATCATCAACGACCAGCACTTTCTTTTCTGATGCAAGTACCATTGTTTCCCTCCTTGTTTATTATTGTTTTTAAGAAACAACATGGAAAAAACATATTGCGGAACAGGTCAACTTTAATATTCTTCTCCCCATTTTATGTAACCGGGATTTACATCAACCATGGCATTGACAATAAGTTCAACAAGGCCACCGTAGGCTAACTGCTCTTTTTCAAAAAGATCATATCGTTTAAAAATATCCCTTATCTGACCCTTACAATTTGAACAGGGTGCACATACATATTTTTCCATTTCAGACCCCCTGCAGTCCGAAAAGGCATCGAGTATCTGTGACAATTTTTTCCGTCCTGCAATTTTGAAACGCCACTCGGGAATATTATTACGGCTCATTATGGCATATCCGCTGCCACCTCCGCAGCAATAGTTAAAAGGACCATGGGGGTTCATTTCCCTGAATTGGGGACAAAGTTTTTTCACAATTTCCCGTTGTGGTTTAATAATACCCATTAATCTCGTTATATTGCACGGATCATGCAGTGTAACAGGGAAGTTGTTCCGTTCAGGATCAAATTTTATTTTACCGGACATAACAATATCTCGCAATATGGGGAAACAGCTTTCACGCGGGATTTTAAGGGGTTCCGGGAGTACGCGATCGGCAATTACCGTAAGCGCTTTATGGGCATGTCCGCATTCGCCCAATACTATTTTTTTAACACCAAGTCTCGTTGCAGCCTGGGCTTGAAGTATCGCTGTACGGGCGAACTGCACATCGTCGTAAAAAACCCCGTAATTAATACTGTCGTAAGCAGCCAGGTCACTTGACAGCGTCCATGAAATCCCTGCTGCCTGAAAAATGATTGAAAATGCTGCGATATTTTCCGGCCACGCCATAATTTCACCTGCATTATGGATAAGCAAAATGTCAGCCCCTTCAACATCCCATGGGGTTTTAAATTCATAGCCTGTCTCTTCGGAAAAATCCTCATCAATAAAATCAATATTGTCCCGAACGATTAATTTGTTCATTTTGGTGGATGATCCATATTGCAATTGAAGCATTGAACCGCTTTTGTGAAGTTCAGGTGTTGCAATACCCATTTCCTGGCTGAATATTTTACGGATTTCCCTGGCAACCAGGGCATTATCAGCTCCGATAGGGCAGGTTTGTGCACACCGCCTGCAGATATTGCATCGGTATGCCAGTTCACCAATACGCGCAACTGTTCTCCAGTTTAAATCCACATCACCGTTTCGCCATCTGGAAAGGGGCTCTTCCTTTACATACTTTTTATAGATCCTTCTAAATATTTCAGTGCGATAGTTCGGTCGATACATTTCATTTTCACCGCTGGCCTCGAACAGGTGGCATGAATCCGAGCATGTGTTGCATTTTGCGCAGTACTCCATGGTTGTTTCAAGCATCGTCAAAAATGTCCAGTTATCTTCTTTTGTAAAGAGCTTCCGCATTCCGTTTATGAATTTATTAACGAGTTCCTCCTCCTCCTTTGTTGTTTTCGGTAATGGGATCTGAAGGATGTTTACGTCATCCAGTATACACGCATACTGCTCCCTCGTTTCTTCCGGAATCTCATCCCATTCCTTATCTTCAAAATCTCCAGGCAGGGGCATGAGATCTTCAACAGCCACACTGGTCAGCTTGTCGCTATCTTTGCTTATATCGCTAATTTTTACCATTTTACTTTTACTCATCTACTTTCTCCTTTCCTGTTTCCGGTTCGGCAACCGGATTAAACGTAGCAACTTCCGCCCATGTTTCCTTGCCGTGTCCGGCGATATGAGGGGCAGACCAGGAGACCGGATAATTCAGCACAACACCGATCTTTTTATCAGTTTCCGGGGTGTTGATATTCGGCTCATCCCCCCATCGAATATCGTGGTACAGAAAGTATTTCATGAAAAAGTGCGACATATGCGTCAGAGGAATATAAGCAATCGTCAGTACCGCCAGCAGTACCTGCAAAAGAAACAGAGAACTGTTGATCTGTGATATGTTAAAGCTGATAAGATTTACTATAAATGCGCGTGCCAGGATGAATGTCGGATCTATAAACAGCCATGTCAGGATGGCAATGCCCATGGTAACAATAAAAAGGATAAGATTGAAAAAGTGTGAAAATGTGGAATAATTCCTCAGGCCGGGGCTGGTCACCCTTTTATATATCAACCCCGCGGCGCCGATGATCGCCAGAATAAAACCGACCGGTCCGATGAGATTGGTCAATGCCATAACTGTGGACATCAATAGCGGTACCTTAGGACCGGCAGCAACACCGCTTAACTGAGCAATTGCCCCGATAATGAGCAGCGCAAAAAAAGCAATGGTAAGATAAAGCCCCAAGTGGAAGGGATAAGTTATATACCACAATGGACGGTTATTTTCCCATACGGTTTTTAGAAAAAGAATTTCAGGAATCATCACTTTCAGTTCCCCGATTAGAGATACGTTTCTCTCTTTTTTCCACCAGTCGACTTCTTCCAGGTAACTCCCCCCGTATGACGCCCTCTTGCTATCGTGGGCAACAGGATAGATCTCCCATCGGACATGTAAAGGGCTTCTAATATAATGAACGATACGTTTGATAACCGCCGAAATGAATACAATTATTGCCAGATAGGCAATCAGATAAACGGCTTGGGACATGTTGCCCTCCTTTTATTTTATTATGGGTACTGTGGTTGACAAAAAGAGACCTTTTAACCCTGTTTGGATCCCTATTTGGATAATAGATTAGAAACCATCTTTACGAGCCTGTCTTCATCAACAGGTTTGCTCATATACCCTTCAGGTTCCGGAAACCCGGGGAGCTTTTTAAAAAAGCTTCTCATACTATCGCCGACTGCGGTAATAATAATGACCGGGATGTCCTTCAGAACCTCGTCTTCTTTATATTGACGGAAGGTTCGAACACCGGATTTGTCCGGCATGGCAAGGTCAAGTGTAATTAGATCCGGTTTTTCGGACTTAGCCAGATCAAGTCCCTGGACTCCGTCTTCGGCCGTAATCGTATCGTAGCCATTGTCCTGCAAAAGCGTGGTTAAATAGGTCGAAACATCCTGTTCGTCCTCTACAACCAATATTTTTTTCTTTGCGGTCATCATTTTTTCCTCATCTTGTTTTTAAGTTGTTATATAAAAATCGACCTAAGATCTCTTTACCGGATTTATTCCGAAAAGCATTAAAAATGCCTGCTAATTTTGATTAATTCCTCTCTTTCCCCTTTTTTCTTTATTATGGTGGCGAGAAAGTTCTTTTTCAGCCAGTTGCCGTACTTTATATGCTACATCACGTAATGTACCGTATACGACCCCGCAACCACCATCATAGCGGATCTTATCGCCGTGATCGGCAAGTTCGAGCATTTCGTAGCAGAGCTCGATTACTTTTGTAAGATTCCGGTTACTATGTTCCTCTAACCATTTTCCTTGCTTTGAAATATCCTATTCTAGATTGAGACATTAAAATAGAAAGCATGATTCATGCAAAAAGTGTCACATATTATGAATAATTTTTTTATTAAATATTATCAGATATTTATCAATATTATATTATTAAAATGATTAATCGTGTCTCATCATTTAATTTTACACTATCCATATAATATATTACATTATATTCATACTAACAGTTTGATTTAATAGAATAATAAATAATATGGCCAATAGCGGGGTGTACCACCTGGGGATCATGAGACAAACATGAGACACGAGACGCGGAGATTTGGTTTTAGGACGTTGCCCTAAAATTCGGTAATGTAAAATGATTGAAAGCAATTGAAGCCTCCCCGCAGCAAGCTACGGGGAATGCACTCGCATTGCTGGTTCAAATCCGGAGAGGGTATATGATGTGATAAAATAGGGCTATTTCAGCCCATAATGACCCAGATTCCGATACAGGGTTGCTCGACCGATGCCAAGCAATTTTGCAGCTTCTTTTCTGTTTCCTTCTGCTTTTGCCAGTGCAATCAGAATCTTTTCTTTGCTTACCTTTAATGCAGGTCCCGGCTTTTTTGTCATTTTTTGTTTCTGATGGGCAATTTCCGGGGGTAGATGGTCGACGTCTATCAAACCGGTACGGCATTTAACATAGGTATACTCTATTGCGTTGCGCAATTCCCTGACATTCCCGGGCCATGAATAACTTGCCATAAGGTCCATGGCTTCGTTCGAAGGCGTTAAAATCGGACGGTTTATTTCTTTGGCTGTCAGTTCCAGAAAGTGTTCAACGAGCATAGGGATATCAAGACGTCTTTCCCTGAGCGGCGGCAACGTAATGGGTACCACACACAAACGATAATATAAATCTCGTCTGATTTTTTTTTCCTCTACCAATTTGAGTAGATTCTGATTGGTAGCACTTATAATTCTAACATTTACCTGTATCGACTTCTCACCTCCAACACGCTCAAAGCGCTGCTCCTGCAATACTCGCAGGAGTTTCACTTGCATGGCGGGTGACAGCTCACTCACCTCGTCAAGGAAAAGCGTTCCCTGATGCGCCAGCTCAAAACGTCCCTTTCTCTCCCGAACCGCACCTGAGAATGCACCGGCTACATGTCCGAACAATTCGCTTTCAATAATTCCTTCAGGCAAAGCGCCACAGTTTATAGCTACAAACGGCTTGCTGGAACGTGGTCCGATATCGTGGATGGCATTGGCAACCAGCTCCTTTCCCGTACCACTTTCCCCCTCTATGAGAACCGGAACAAGAACTGAGCCAACCTCTCTGATATGATCGAACAACTCCAATGTTTTCGGATCCTTTCCGATAAGACTACCCAGTGAATGATGGTGTTTAAGACGGCGTTTAAGCTGATCCAGTTCGGTATCGTCTTTGAATGAAAGCAGTGCGCCCACATCATTACCTGTCTCATCAGATAGCGGCATAATTGACATCTTCAGGACGCGTTTTCTGCCATCCGGTTTTCTGAAAACGATTTCCTTAGCTGAGATGGTTTTTTTATTTTGTCTGGTTACACCTTCACAAAACTCACAGTCACCTCCACAGAATCTGCCGGGAAAGACGTCGTGGCAGTCCTTGCCCAATATGTTTTCACGTTTATATCCTGTTATTTTCTCCGCTGCCTTATTGAAAAAGAAAATCCGTCTGTTTAAAGTGTGGGCCATAACACCATCCAGCAGGTTGTCCAGGATAAGTGACAGGTTGCGGCGGGATACAAACAGGGCATCTAAAAGATCCGCTTTAAAAAGCGTTCCTATATTCTCTCTTATCATGCTTTTTGCCTTTTTAAGATCCCTATATACTTCCGATGCATCAACGCCTGATGACGGATCAGGTATATCCCAATGTAAATGCGGCGGCATCCCCGGAAGAGTTGGTCGACAACTCTGATCGAAATCGCCTAGGGTAATAATCAGATCGAACATAAACAACTCGATATCCGGCAAAGAAAGCATGGGTAAATTTGATATATCGATTCCTGATTCCTGCATCACACGATTAGTAATGGGATTCGATTGTGGAGGTGTCACTGAAGCGCCCATGAATTCAACACCATTTTTGCCCAATTCACGGGCAAAACCGTCGGCCATTAAATGAAGGTTATTCCCGCCGTCCCCGAGAAAGAGGATGAGGTGTTTACGATTAGGCATTTGATTGTAATTCATTATTTTTCGTTATATCGGCATCTTCCGATTTTGGCAGGCGCGTTCTGTCCAGGGTTATTCTAAAGGTTGTACCCTGTCCGGGTTCGGACTCCACCTCTATATGACCACCATGTTCCTGAACAATTTTTTTCGTCATTAGTAAACCGATGCCGGTGCCGCCAAGCCCCTTTGTGGTAAAAAAAGTTGTGAAGACCTTCTTCTTTACCTCGTATTCCATTCCGCACCCATCATCAATCACTTCGTATATGATGGCGTTGTTTTTCTCAAAGATTCGGACCCACACATGGCATTTATCCTTGTTCTCACTCATCATGCAGGCATCAATAGCATTGCCAACCAGATTTGTCAGGCATTCATGCATGCTTTCATTATCTATTGAAGCCGGTTGAATATCACCTGCCTGTTCGCATATTAACGCTATACCAAGTTCCCTGGCCTTAGGGGAGTATAAATCGACCACTTCTTTCGCAATTTCGACCGGATCACACAGTTTTGCCTTGATTATACGACCTTTGGAAAAGTTGAGAAATTCTTTAACAAAGGTTGAAACACGGTCGATATTGCGATCGAGCATTTCTATTCCTTTTTCAACTCGTTCAATATTGCTTTTATTTATACCGGAATTCAGCATATACATGCCACCCTCCAGGCCTGTTATAAGATTTTTTACGCCGTGGGCCAAACCAGCGACGGTCTGCCCGACAGCAGCAAGCCGTTCGGCTTCCAATTTCTCACTCTCAAGCTGTTTGATCTCACGCAGGTCCTGAACCATAAAGGCCTTTCCCATTGATTGGTCGTCCACCATAATTTGGACGCCGCGCAAACGCACTGGAATTTTGTGGCCTTCGATGTCTCGCACCTCCGTTTCAGGCAAATACACACTCCCGGAACCGGAAGAGACCTGAGCCAAAAAATCTCTAGGCAGCATGAAAGCGAGTTCTTCCTTAGTAACACGCCTTGTATCACCGATCTTGAATATTTTACGAGCCGCCGAATTAAAGATCGACACCTCATCATTGTTATCCAATGCAATTCTGCCGTCTATGGATGTGGCTATCATGGACCCCATAAAGGCATGTGCGAGCTTTAATTCATCTTCGAGTTTAAGGTTCTGTGTGATATCAACTGCCATCTCCATTACCAGATTAAATACACCATCACCCTCATCCAGAGGTACGGTGGTGACCTGGGAGTATATTTTTTCTCCCGTGTTGGACTTCCAGATATGGAGACCGGTATGCATTTTACCATCGGCAAAAGCTTGGCTGGCCGTACATTCGGAACATTGGTGATCTAATCCCTTTAGCGCTTGAAAACAGTGTTTCCCTTCAATATCTCCCAAAACTTCTCTAACGTTTTTATTGGTTTTTACGATGCGAAAGTCCCTGTCTATTAACAGAATATTGCAGGGAACCTGATCGAATAGAAGTTGGTGTTCTCTCCGAATCTGTTCGGGTTCGGTGACATCGGTTGCCATTTCCACCAGGAATGGTATATTGCCATCATCATCCACAACAGGAATGGTATGTTTTATATAGCGTGTAAGCCGTCCGCTTTTATTATAACCGACTTCCGAGTTAACTCGGGAAACGCCGTCCTTAAAGGCTTCAGCCCCTTTGCAATCCAGGCACAGGGAATTGCGATTTTTGTATACGGAATAGCATTTCCTGTTTTTCCATGAACCGAACATCTGTTCAAAGGCCCTATTGGCATATACCAGGTTGAACTCATGGTCTATCACGGCAATCGATATGGGCAGCACGTTAAAGAGATTTTCCTTGATCCAGTTATTAAGATCGATTGGAGTTGCCATAAATTATCCTTGATGGCTTCGTAAAAAGTCGAAAACTAAAAACCCATCGGTTTTGAGCATATGCTCTTAACTGGTCGATATTGAGTTAAAAATTACTTCAGGCAACGATAAGTTGTTGCCGATTGCTCTTTGACAAACGAAAAATAGTACTCCAAAGGACATTATGCCCAGCAGAGCTCTTCTTCTGGCATCATCTTCACTGCTCTAACGGCAGCTGCCCTCATGATGTTTACTCCGGCGGCTTTCAGTGTGGCACAAAATCGAACAGCCTTTAAGCCTCGCACACGTAATTGCTTAACACCGGTTTTCCTGTCGTATTCCGACATGGTTGCTTCTACTCCGGAACGCCACCGATATCGGTCTTTGAATCGATCCGTCTGCTCGTAAGCCCTTCGTTTTGCTATTCTCATCTCTTTGTTTGTATAACGAAGGTAATAGAACTTCTTTCCTTCTTTTACTAGGCAGTTTTCTCTTTGAGGGCAATCTCTGCAGTGCTCCGAATCGAATGAAACTGTAACGCGTTCCTTTTTCCTTTTTATTTTTACTGGGGCTTTACCATTAGGGCATGCTACAATTCGATTTTTTTCGGATACTTCAAAATCAACAAGGCTCAAGGCGCCTTTTTTGGGGGCACCCATTACCGGTGCAATAAGATCAACGCCATCTTGCTCTGCGCTCTGAGAATTATCATCACTGCCATATAAAGAATCAGCTAATAGTTCTTCCGGCATCAAATCACGTTTCTTTACGGATTCGATAGCGGGCATTAAAGCATTTGCATCACTGGTGTGCGCTGGTTCAACATGCACATGGGTAATAAGGTTCAGTGTATTATCTTTGGACTCTTCATCGTCACAAAAGGTTTCCATCACCTGTACCTGGTAGCCTTGCCCCTTGTGGCCACTGTAGGTTGCATCCGGGTCCGACGGATTTTGAAGAGAATCAGATGGTATATCTTTCGGTTTCTTTACTTCTACCGGATTGTCATCATCGGAAGGAGTCAGGTTGCATTGTTCATTGAGAACGCGCGCCATCAGTTTGTAACTATGCATGTTTGTTACTTCAGGACGAGTTGTAAACTGCTGAACTAGTTCAAACAGGTTCTTACTGACATCATTGAGTGTCTTATGAGCCTCGGATGGCTTTACCATCGAAAAGCAACCCAAAGCTTTTTCCGAAAGATATTTATCGACTATCCGTTTTGCAACAGTATCAAAATAAGCGCTATGCCCTCGTTTTAGGTTGAGTAAAAATTTGTGGATACTTTCGGTAAAAATGCAAATTCGTCCCAGACGCTTCATATTGGATTTGATGTGTACCGAATCGATACGCTGAGTGTTTGTATCGGTTTTGAATATTTTAGCCAACTTGTCGGTAATGGCATCGAATATAAGAGCTTCCAGTTCATTTTCTGCAATGAGATGCCGCATATTCCACAAGGTTTTCAGAGATATGTATTTAGCCGAATCTGATTCTTCTGAAACTTTGAGAGCGTAGTGCCACTGGATATTATATGAAAATTGCTGGATAGTCTCTTGATCCGTGTAATCAAAGTTTTGCTGTAAGACTTGTATACCAATAGCCGTATATAGTTCTTTGGTTGGCCGGCCGAAGGTAGTATTAAAATAAGTTTTAATGGTGCTTACAGGCAATATGGGAAGTATTTCTTTTTGAAACAATCCCGCCCATGAGTCGTCAAGCATTTGGCGTCTCTTGGGGCTAAGAAAGGACCAGGGGTCAAAAATATCGAGCTGCTTGTGATCTTTAATGCGAATCATATTTTATGCCTATAACATATTGATTATATTATAGTATACTTACTAAAAAGGGTGTTTCATGTCAATAGAAATAATTAAGAAAACTATAAAAAT
>JAFDJC010000317.1 GCA_019307665.1 Deltaproteobacteria bacterium
AGTGGGCTCCTATGCCGCAATATTAAAGATGCTTGATCAGCAGCAGGTGGATGCCGGAATCGTTTCCCGCTTATATGGCCATTATTATGAAAATGATTATGATATCTACAAAAGCTCCATTAATTTCAGACCCACCAGTCTTAGATTTGCAACCATCAAAGGACGTTTTCCGGAAGTGTTGCATAAGATCGATGAGCACCTTCATTTATTGAAACAAAATCGGAATTCATACTATTACCGCTCCATTGATTTCTGGGTTGAAGGCGCGCGAAAAATTTCTTTTCCCAAATGGTTGCGCCCCATCTGGATAATAGCAGGGGTTGGTGCAATTATCATAATTATTCTGGTTGGAAATTTTATCCTCAGGCGGGAAGTGCGCATTCGAACCGAAGCATTAAAAGAAACAATTATTGCCAAGGAGCGCATTGAAAGCGAACTGCGGATTGCGCATGATCTTCAGATGGATCTTGTCCCCAGCCATTTCCCGGCTTTTCCGGATAGATCCGAAATTGACATTTATGCAAAGCTGGAACCTGCCAGGGAGGTGGGAGGAGATTTTTATGATTTTTTCTTTGTCGATGAGGACCATCTCTGCTTTGGAATCGGCGATGTTTCCGGCAAGGGTGTGCCGGCTGCTTTATTCATGTCCATGGCTAAGACAATGATAAAGTCCTTTGGTAAGATCACGCATAAGACACATATGATCCTTGAGGGGGTAAACCTGGAAATCTCCCAGGATAATGACTCGTGCACGTTTGTTACTGTTTTTTTATGTGTTTTGAATACCAAAACAGGGGAATTATGTTATACCAATGCAGGGCATAATCCGCCCGTCTTACTTAAAAACAAGGAAAAACCCCAATTTCTCACGGAAAGCGGGTGCCCGGCAATCGGTATTGATGAAGAAGCCGAATATACAAGCACAACCATCTGTCTCAAACCAGACGACGTTCTATGCCTTTATACCGACGGCGTTACAGAAGCCTTTAACCAAGATGGAGACATGTATTCGGATGAACGCCTGCTGCAAACAGTATGGGATAATCGTAATGGAACGCTGACAGATCTGGTTGAAGGTATTTCTCGTGATGTTCACTCTTTTTCAGAAGGTGTGGTACAGTCCGATGATATCACGGTGCTGGCATTGCAGTATCTTTTATCATGATGACCCGAAGAGATTACATGCAGGAAACAATTGTCCTGACAAATAAAATCAGTGAAATGAAACGATTAAAAGGTTTTATTGCTAAGTTTGGAGAAGAAAATCATTTTTCCCGTGAAACCATTTTTGATACAATCCTTGCTTTAGAGGAAATTTTTACCAATATTGTCCACTATGGGTTTACGGATACCAACCCGCATGAAATTGTTATCCAAATTAAAAGGGAAGCAGGCCTTTGTACGATCCGGGTGGAAGATGACGGGAAATCGTTTAATCCGCTGAAAACTCCAGAGCCGGACTTAACAAAATCATTGGAAGAAAGGGAGGGAGGGGGTCTTGGCATCTATCTGAATCGTAAGCTGATGGATCATCTGGATTATGAAAGGAATTCCGGCAAAAATATTTTATTAATGAAAAAAGCCGTAACATAACATTCAACAATAAGGAGGCGCCATGACACTGACAATAACTTCAAAAGTTAAAGCAGCCGGTATATACCTGATAACGCCCACCGGTTCTCTGGACAGCAATACCTATTCTATTCTTGAAGGAAGAGTTGATATGATTTTAAAAGATAAACCCAAGATGATTGCATTTGATATGCAGAATCTGGAATATATCAGTAGTATGGGCGTTCGTGTGATTGCAAAAGTACAAAAAGAGCTGAAAAAAAACCAGGGGCAAGTTACGCTGTTGCATCTACAACCGCAGATAAAAAAAGTGTTTGATATTATAAAAGCATTGCCATCGGACAAGATTTTTGCGAGTCTTGCAGAACTGGATGCCTATCTTGATCATATGCAAAAAAAAGTGAAGGAAGACCTTGCCGGGTAACCTTCATTGGTATTTTTGAATATAAAAAGATACTTGAAAAGCGAGTTTTTATCATTCAAGGAATGTGAAATTGTGATGAAAGAATATAAACTGTTTTGTAAATTGCTTTAGACCTAAATGAAAACATGGTATAAAAATTGATGGTAGGTCGATAAGGTTTGTTCTTAAAAATCTAACAACACGATAGAGGTGACAGATGGTTAAAAAGATTATCCGGAATATGTTGATTCTCCTTGTCGTCATGGGAATGATACTTTCCTGTGCGGCAAAGACAAGCACGATTATTTGGAAGGATAAGGAATATAAAAACGGAATTATAGACAGTGTATTAATCATCGGTGTAACAAAAAAAACAGAAAACAGATCGCTTTTTGAAAACGCCCTCTCAGAAGCTTTTAAAAGTAAAGGTGTAACGGCACATGTCAGTGTAGACGTGTTTGGGCCAGATGAGAAATTAACGAAAGATATTATTAAACAAAAAGCATTAGATCTCGGTGTAAAGGCGGTCATCTTGACTCATTTGGTCAGCATGACCGAAGAAGATGTCTATCGCCCAGCATCCACTGTAACCTCTCGTGATGTTAACGCAAATCACATTGGCTCTTACTTCAATCATGTGGATAGTATGGTTCATTATCCTGGTAGCTATGAAAAACACAAAGTCGTGCGCTTAAAAACAAGTCTGTTTGAAACAGCATCGGAGAAGCTGATTTTCACTATATCTTCAAAAACCATGGATTCAAAATCTGTGGATGATATCATCCATTCTGTTTGCAAGGCCTTTATGAAAGACCTTAAGAAAAACGGTTTGTTATAGATGTCGGTCATGGAGTATTTGGATGGAATAATTATACGGAGTATACATAAAAAGGAGAGAAAAACCCATGATGAAAAAATATATGCTATTGGCAATTATTATTATGGCGCTGCTTTTCACAAGCTGCCAATCATTAACAGGTTCGCAAACATCTGAGCGTCGTCCATCAAGGGAAAAAACAAAAATAGTAACCATGGAAGCCGAGGTTGAGGAAATTGATTTGCAGGAACGAACCGTTACGCTCCGGGGCTCATTGGGCAACCTCGTTACATTAAAGGTTGACAGCCAGGTAAAACGGTTAAATGAAATTAAGCGTGGCGATATTGTGCAGGCAAACTATTGGACATATATATTTTCCGAGTTTCGCAGTCCTACGCCTGAAGAAGAGAAAAACCCGATTGTTGTATACGCGGATGCAGATATCGCGCCTGCGGAAAAACCTCCAGGGGCAAGTGCCGGCATCGTTGTTCGAGCCGTGGTGACTGTTGAAATAATTAACCGCGCCGACAAACTGGTTACGATAAAAGGGCCTAAGGGAAAATATCTTACCCTGCCGGTTGAAGACAAATCCCTTTTAGAGGATTTAAAGGTTGGTGAAATCGTTATTATGACATATG
>JAFDJC010000106.1 GCA_019307665.1 Deltaproteobacteria bacterium
GCATGTTTCAGATAATATTGCTGTAATGTATCTTGGAAAGATCGTTGAATATACGGATGGGGATACGATTTACAAAGAACCTGCGCATCCTTACACCAGGGCGCTTTTATCCGCTATTCCGGTGCCTGATCCGGAGGTTAGGGAGAAAAAAACGATTCTTTCAGGCGATGTACCGTCCCCGATCAACCCGCCTCCCGGGTGCAGATTTCACACACGATGTCCCTGGGTTGTTGAACGATGCAGGATTGAAGAGCCGGTACTAGTTAGAATTCAGGCCAAAAATCAAGATCAGGGCACGAGACACCTTGTCGCCTGCCACAGAATCGGTGAGATTTGATTAATAAAAGCCACATAACAAGACAGCCGATGTATATTTATCTGGCTGTCCTGACCATTAGCGCCACAGCAGGATTGCAGGCATGGCGCATGCTTTTTGATAATTTTGCGGTCCATATCGTAGGACTGGAAGGAAAGCACATAGGTGTTATACAGTCTGTAAGGGAGATACCGGGCTTTCTGGCGCTTTTGGCAATCTATCTGATAATGATCATAAGGGAGCATCGTCTTTCTGCAATTTCGATTCTTTTGCTGGGACTCGGCGTTTCAATTACCGGTTTTTTTCCGTCATGGAGCGGTCTGGTAATAACAACCCTGCTCATGAGTTTCGGGTTCCACTATTTTGAGACTACCAATCAGTCTCTTACGCTGCAGTATTTTGATAAACAAATCTCCCCCTGGGTTTTTGGAAAATTGAGAAGCCTTGGTGCTGCATCTAATGTCGGCGTGGGAATTATTATTTTTTTTATTACACCGCATCTTAATTTTATAGCAACCTATTTGCTGTTCGGCAGCCTGATTATTGCAGCCGGGATATGGGCTTTTTTCCAGAATCCTTCAAACGAAAACATCGTGCCCCAGCGAAAGAAGATGATTGTCAGGAAAAAATATCTGTTATTTTATTTTTTAACATTTATGGCAGGTGCTAGGAGACAGATTTTTATCGCATTTGCCGTGTTCCTTCTGGTCAGAAAATTCGGTTTTACAATTCAGGAGATAGCTGTTCTTTTTGTTGCGAACAATATCATCAATTATTTTCTTAGTCCTCTTATCGGAAAGGCGATTATCCGTTTTGGGGAAAGGGCGGTCTTATCACTGGAATATTCAGCCCTGATCGTTGTTTTTTTGGCCTATGCCACGGTGGAATCCAAACTGATTGTCGGCATTTTGTATGTCCTTGATCACATCTTTTTTAATTTTGCCATTGCGATTCGCACATATTTTCAGAAAATAGGTGATCCTGCTGATATCGCACCGAGCATGGCAGTAGGGTTCACCATCAACCATATTGCCGCTGTGGTATTGCCTGCGGCAGGCGGGTTGCTCTGGATGATCGACTACCGCGTTCCCTTTGTATGCGGCGCAGTCCTGAGTTTTATTTCTCTAGCTGCCGTACAGAAGATTAGAACCTGACCTCAAAGTGGAATAACATCTTTTTATTCGTGATGTTCAGTTGTATTATTTGTTACAAAAATAGTGAAGGTTAAAGCTATCCCGGGGTATTTTTAATACCTCCACATGGGAAAAATCGGCCAGACCAAGCATTTTTATGGCTTTTTCCTCTCCCCACATCATCCCCAGACCCGTACCGTTGTCCATCAAACCAACCGGCATGCAGTGCATCAGGCTGACCGTGTAAAGAAATTGGCCCATGGGATGATTCATGTTGCCCTGGATGCTGCTTTGCGCGGCAATATCCACCATGGAAAAAATACCGTCGGGTTTGAGCATGGCGTGGACGCTTTTAAGGGCATCCAGAGGACGGGACTGATCATGAATGGCATCAAAGGCTGTGATATAGTCGAAGGACGCTGCCATGTTAGGATCATCCTTGATCTTAGCGGCATCTTGTCTGATAAATTCGATGTTGATTAAACCTCTGGAACGGGCATTTGCTTTGCCCGTGTTCAATGCTTCGTTAGAGATGTCTATGCCCGTGAAGCGGCTGTTGGGAAAGGCCTCCGCCATGAGGATGGCGGCAACCCCCTCACCGCATCCCAGGTCGCACACATCAATACCCTGTGAAAGAAGTTTTATTATTTTTCCGTGCCCCACAGAGGGAAGAAAACAATTCACCAAAACTTCCATATGCTTGGCATTAGCCAGTTCGGTCATGAATTGCTGAAACCGGGGATAATGATCATAGGAAATCCCTTCTCCTGTAGAGAATCCGTTTACTACACCTTCCATTGCACACATGGTGAGAAGGGGGATCTCTTGACTATAGACGCCAAGGTTGTCACTGCCCGAACTCCTGGTTAACAGGTCGCCATGTTCTGTTGGAAGATAAAAAAGATCGGTTCCGGTTGCATCTGTGCTAATTTCAACGATACCTCCGGACACCATGACACCCATCCATTCCTGGATGTATCTCTGACTGAGACCGCTTTTCGCAGCAATGTCAGGCAGTCCGGCGGGGGAGGTCATCTGATCCATTACGTCAAACAAACCGGTTTGATAGCCGATACCCATGGCAAGATTAAGGGCACCCGCGTTAAGAATATGGATCATCTTTTCTGAAAAGGGAATAGGTTGGGTATTTTTCTTTCGGGACATAATCGACTCCTGTGATGATATACGGGAAGTACGGAACGCTAGTAGTTGTAATGTTTATAAAATTTATAACATACATGTTTTCAAAAAAAAAGCAACCGCTTGAACGAACCCCCTGCACGCCTTGACACACCTATATATCTTGTATAAAAGAATCGTTAATAAACGGGTTTGAAAGACCTGAATTTCTAAAAAGGGGTATAAAAATTTTAATATTATTAAGCCGTGTTATTTCAGCATTACCTTTATCAGTTGCGCTTTGGATTGGTCGTGTCCTTGGCGTATTCGCCTATTATTGTATTCCCATTAGGCGTTCAATGGCCTTTCAAAATGTGAAACATGTTCTCGGTGATAAGCTTTCTAAAAAAGAACAGAAAAAATTGGTGCTAAACTGCTATAAGCAGCAGGGTATGTATACGATTGAGGTTTTCCGCATTCCTTCACTTACGTCGGAACTGGCCGATGAACTGGTTGAACCGCGTGGAAAAGAGAGCCTGGATGAGGCCTTTGGACGAAAAAAAGGAGTAATTCTTGTAAGCGCTCACATCGGAAATGTTGATCTGGCAGGATGCTCCATGGCGATTCGCGGAATCCCCATAAGCATTCCGGCCAGAACAATTCGCTCGGAAATGGTACGTAAGCTGGTTATCCGAATTCGAGAAAACACGGGCGTGCTGTTGATTGCTCCTCACAGATCCAAGGATGTTATAAAGCAGCAATTAAAAGAAAATAAAATGGTTACGCTGATCGTAGATCAACACATGAGTAAACGCCGCTCTATTGTTTGTGAGTTTTTTGGGAAACTGGCTTCAACTTCTCCCGCACCTGCGCGCTTTGCCTTTGAAACAGGCGCAACCATTGTTTTAGCTGTCATTCACCGGCAAGGGTTTTCGGGAAAACATGTTATTGAGTATCAATCCTTTGAGCTTGAGACCCCCCACACTGATCTGAAAGCCAACATACGGCACAACACAGAACGCATCAATCGATATCTGGAGGAGCAGATTTTGACTTATCCTGAGCACTGGCTATGGCTGCATAGAAGATGGAAGGTGCAGGAAGACCCGGAAGGTTGGGAAATACCTGAGAATCTGCAACACCTCGTGACAAAATAGAATTTCACAATGCCGAAGCTTCCGCCTCTAAAGCAGCGCTTTCTTCTGCTGCCGCAGATTCCGCTGCATTTCTGAATGTCTTTATTTTATTCTCCACCAATGTTGCCTGCTGGTCATCAAGGTCCAGACGAGAAGCTTCTTCAAGATATCCGGCTGCAGCTTCAAAGCCGGCTGAAGTACCTTTTGCTGCGGATATATCCGCATTATACATGAATGTGATAAAAGCTATGGATGTTAAGCGGTGGTCGATGGCAAGCCTCAATTCTTCGGTTATGGCATATGTCATCGCTTTTTCAAGGTCGTTCCTGATAGCTTTAAAATCAGGTATGCCGGCGATATTAAGGATCGCATCCGATTTTTCAATAAAATAGTTGCAGACCAAAGGAAAAGCTTCATTTTTTGAGTATACTTTCTTGATTGTCTCAGGCGGTACGGCACCTGGAATTGTTATGACCATATGTTCGCCCATGGGTGAGAAATTTCCCTGCCATATTTCCAGAGCACCATTCGATGTTTTAAGGTAATAATTGGTTGTATTTGATATGCTCGCATAAATTATGGGCAGTATAATAAGAATAAGGCAAATCGAAATACCTTTGACAAGTTTTTTTACTGTGTCTGATTCACCTATGGAAGGTGGGGGGGGGATAGGAGGCGTATCTTCAGCCTCTATCCTATTTGCCTTTGCCTTGGCTTCAGCTTCGGCTTTTGCCTTGGCTTCGACTTCAGCTTTTGCCTTGGCTTCGACTTCGGCCGCTGCCTTTGCCTTGGCTTCAGCTTCCGCCTTTGCCTTTGCCTCAGCTTCCGCCTTTGCCTCAGTTTCGGCTTTTTTTGCGCCCACTATCTTTTTTGGCGTTGATTTTTTAGCAACCGGTTTTTTAGCAGCTGTTTTTTTAGTCCCTTTTTTCTTTGTAGTCGACTTCAGTAAGTTTTTTTTGCCCATGTGAAAACCCCTTTAAGGATAGTGATATATATAAAAATATATTTTTTAGAAAAGATTCTTATATCGAAACATAACAAGTTTGTAAACATTTTTATGTGGTTAATTTTGATGGCTTCGTAAAAAGTCCCAATTCCGTCACTCCGGCGAAGGCCGGAGTCCAGAAACTATTGAAATAACTGGATAGCGCAAGACTTCACCACGTGTCCAGCCTTCGCCGGAATGACAACGAATGGTTTTTTTGATGAGAATGGTTATGAATTGAGACGTTCCGGAGAAGAAAGGCGTGAACCCGGTGAACAAAGAAGAGGTTTTGCGCTAGTTACAAAATGAAGCAGTGTATACCTCGGAGTAGAAACAGAAACGTTAAGACCGCTATGAATGAATTATAAAAAATCTTTTCAAACCCCCTTGCATAATCTGCCATCATTTATTATACTGCCAAATTTGTGTTGACAGGGCTACTGTTGGATGGATAAGAAGCTGTGCTCAGTAACCGGACTACACGTTTTTTTTACATATGAATAAACAGTGTAATCTTTTAAAAACGATGTATTTTTTTTAAAATAGAATTTAAAGATGAATAACAAGGGGTTTGTATGACCAAGAAAACGATTGGATCTGTTATGGTTGTCGGCAGCGGGATTGCCGGTATGCAGTCTGCACTTGATCTTGCTAATTCAGGGTATTACGTCTATCTACTGGAAAAGTCGGCAGCCATTGGCGGCATGATGTCAGAGCTTGACAAGACTTTTCCCACTAATGATTGTGCCATGTGAGTCATCTCACCCAAACTGGTCGAGGTCGGCCGGCACTTAAATATAGAACTTCTTACCAATACAGAACTTATAGAGCTTGAGGGCGATTCAGGCAGCTTTTCTGCCAAGGTAAAACAGGCCCCCAGGTTTATAGACCTTGCCAAATGCACAAGCTGCGGGGAATGTACCAAAGTATGCCCGATAGATGTTCCTGATGATTATAATAAAGGGCTTGCCGACAGGAAAGCTATATACAAGCAGTATGCGCAGGCGATTCCCGGTGCATACGCCATCAGCAAGCTTGGTACTGCTCCATGCAAGGCAACTTGTCCCGCACATGTCAGTATCCAGGGATTTATAGCTCTGATAAATAATGGAAAATACAGGGAAGCGCTTAAACTGTTCAAAGAGGAGCATCCGTTTCCCGGTGCATGCGGACGGGTTTGCCATCATCCTTGTGAAAGTGAATGTACAAGAGGTGATTTGGATCAACCCCTTTCCATTCAATACCTTCACAGGTTCCTGGCAGACCAGGATTTGATGGAAGAAGAACCATATGTTCCGGAAATTAAGGAAAAAAGAGATGAAAAGGTGGCTATCATCGGTTCAGGACCTGCGGGCCTGACATCTGCTTACTATCTTGCCATGAAAGGATATCAAGTCACAGTGTTTGAAAAACTGCCTGTTGCAGGCGGTATGATGGCTGTGGGGATTCCTGAATATCGACTTCCAAAAGACAAGCTGAATGATGAAATCCAAATGATTGAGGAGATGGGTGTGTCGATTCAGACCAATATTACTTTTGGAAAGGACATTACCCTGGACAGCTTGAAAAAAGATGGTTATTCAGCCGTATTTTTAGCAGTAGGACTGCATGGCGGGCGGCGGTTGGGCATTGATAACGAGGATACCGAAGGTGTTTTGCAGGGCGTTGATTTTTTAAGAGATGTAGCACTGGATAATGATGTAAGCTTAGGATCCAATGTGCTGGTTATCGGCGGCGGGAATGTTGCTGTTGATGTGGCTCTGACGGCCAAAAGGGTCGGTGCTGAAGAAGTAACAATGATATGCCTTGAAGCAGACGGTGAAATGCCGGCATGGGATTATGAGATCGAAGAGGCAAAAGAGGAAGGCGTACAAATCGTTAACAGCTTTGGCCCTAAAAACTTTTTTATTGACAAGGACCAGCGATTTTCCGGAATCGAATTTAAATCCTGCACAGCAGTTTTTGACGAAGACGGCCGGTTTAATCCCCAATATGATGACAATGCATGCCAGCCATTTTTCGGGGATACCGTTATTGTTGCCATTGGCCAGAGTCTTTTCGCTGGGGAAATTGAAGCTCAGGGGATTGCCGTCTCACCCAGGGGCGGCATTGAAAGTGATCCTGTGACACTGCAAACATCGATTGACTGGGTGTTTGCCGGCGGCGATGCTGTATACGGTCCCAAATCGGTTGTTGATGCTGTGGCATGCGGAAAGGAAA
Organism: Deltaproteobacteria bacterium; assembly: GCA_019307665.1. Taxonomy (GTDB): domain Bacteria; phylum Desulfobacterota; class Desulfobacteria; order Desulfobacterales; family SURF-7; genus JAFDJC01. The sequence continues at coordinate 6,910 of JAFDJC010000106.1, forward strand.
CTGCTATAAGCATAGACCGGTTTATCAACGGTCAGGACCTTAAAGATGGAAGAGAAAAGAAATGGTCATATGAAAAACCTGAAATAACAGATGAACCCCACAGGGAAAGGGTTGCAATAGATCATATCCCTGTTGAAGAAAGGGAAGGTAATTTTAAGGAAATTGTTGCTGCAGGGTACAATGTGGATGATGCGCTTAAGGAAGCTGAGAGGTGCCTGAAGTGCGGCATATGTTCCGAATGCTACCAGTGTCTTGATGCATGTCTTGCAGGGGCTATTGATCATGAGCAGATAGAGATCGAAAGAGAGATTCCTGTTGGATCAGTTATTCTGTCGCCTGGAAGTGAGACATTTGATGCTGATTTCCTCGAAGAGCTTTATTTTTACAAAAAGAATCCAAATGTAATGACGAGTGCTGAATTTGAAAGGATTCTAAGTGCGTCTGGTCCTACAATGGGACATCTTGTTAAACCCTCTGACAACAAGGAGCCGAAAAAAATTGCCTGGCTTCAGTGTGTGGGATCGAGAGACATGAACAAGTGCGGAAACGGATACTGTTCATCCGTGTGCTGCATGTATGCAATAAAAGAGGCGATGATTGCCAAAGAGCATTCCAAGGAAGAACTTGATTGCGTAATTTTTAACATGGACATCAGGACATTCGGAAAGGACTATGAGAAATATTATCTCAGGGCAAAGAATGAAGATGGTGTTCGTTTTGAGAATGCAAGAATACATACCATAGATGAAGTCAGGGAGACAGGCGAACTGAGATTGAGGTTTGTGGACGAGTCCGGCGAGATTAATGAAGAAGATTTTGATATGGTGGTCCTTTCTGTAGGACTCCGGATTTCAGAATCGACTATTGAACTTGCAAAACGGCTTGATATCGATCTTAACAAATATAACTTTGCCGTAACAGAAACATTTGCGCCTGTGGAAACATCCAGGCCGGGTGTTTACGCTTGCGGAGTATTTCAGGGGCCGAAAGATATTCCAAGTTCAATAACGGAAGCTAGTGCTGCCGCAGGCGCTGCAGGCAGAAGTCTGGCGGAAGCGAGACATACGTGCACAAAGACAAAGGTTCTTCCTGATGAAATCGATGTGTCCGGAGAGGAGCCGAGAATCGGTGTGTTTGTCTGCAAGTGCGGTATTAATATAGCGGGCATTGTTGATGTCGATTCCGTAGAGGATTATGCCAAAAGTCTTCCGGGTGTTGTATATACAGGACAGAACCTTTTTACATGTTCCCAGGATACCCAGGATCAGATGAAGGAAGTGATCGTTGAAAACAAGATCAACCGGGTTGTCGTGGCATCCTGCACACCCAAAACCCATGAAGATATATTTATGGATACACTGCAGGACTGCGGCATTAATAAATATCTTTTTGAGATGGCGAATATACGGAATCAGAATTCCTGGATTCACTCGGATTTGCCGGAAGAAGCCACGGAAAAGGCAAAAGACCTGGTAAAAATGGCGGTGGCGCGCGCAGCTACCCTGAAGCCACTTCATGAAAAACAGATTCCAATTACACAAAGAGCGCTTGTTATTGGCGGAGGCATCGCCGGTATGAACGCTGCGTTAGGACTGGCTGATCAAGGCTATGAAACGGTTCTTGTTGAAAAAGAAGCGGAACTCGGGGGGTTTGCATCAAGGCTGACAAAGACCATCGACGGAGCAGATATCGCAATATATATAGATGATCTTGTAGAGAAAACCAAAAACAATTCAAACATCCAGGTATTGAATAATTCCCTCATCGTCGGCTTTTCAGGATTTAAAGGCAATTTTACGACTGAAGTTCTGGTCGGTCCTGGAATGTATGAGAGAAAGATTGATCATGGTATTGCAGTGCTCGCTACCGGCGCAGGAGAATATACACCAACGGAATACATGTATGGAAAGGACGACAGGGTTATCACCCAGGTCGAGCTTGCCGGTCGTCTTGATGAAGAAGGCGCCGATGATCTGAATCAGGTTGTGATGATTCAGTGCGTGGGGTCAAGAAATGATGAAAATCCAAATTGTTCAAGGATATGCTGCCAGAGTGCTATAAAAAATGCAATTCATATCAAGGAAATCAATCCTGATGCACAGATTTATATTCTTTACAGGGATATCAGAATGTATGGTTTCCTTGAAGATTACTATACGGAAGCAAGGCGTCTGGGCATTATATTTTTCAGGTATGATTCCGAAGCGCCACCAAAGGTTGAGTCGAACGATGAGGGGCTTTTCGTAACCTTTAAGGATCATATTCTGGGCCGCGAACTTCAGGTTGCGACAGACCTTCTTGCCTTAAGCGCCGGCATGAAAGCAGAAGATACCGAAGAGCTTGGTTCTATTCTCAAACTGGCAAGAAATGCGGAAGGCCATTTCATTGAAGCCCATGTAAAGCTCAGACCTGTGGATCTGGATACGGAGGGTGTTTTTGTATGCGGAACCGCTCACAGCCCGATGCTGATTTCCGAAGCAGTTGCACAGGCTAATGCGGCGGTTTCAAGGGCCACCACATTTCTGGCGCAGCCTTATATGACATTGTCTGCGATTACTGCAAAAGTAAATGCGGAATTATGTGCTTCCTGCCTGATTTGTGTCCGATCGTGTCCTTACGGTGTCCCGAGGATAAATGAAGAAGGGGTTAGTGAAATCGATCAGGCAATTTGTCATGGGTGCGGTGTATGTGCTGCT
>JAFDJC010000107.1 GCA_019307665.1 Deltaproteobacteria bacterium
CATGTGCGTTTAAATCAAAGGGGAGCAGTGGCGAAACTGTTTCATCTTCATCATCTTCCTGCAATGGCTGTTCAGCCACAAGCTGTTCGAGCTGCGGAGTATAGATGAGTAAAAAAGAAATTACCATCGGTACAAGGGGAAGCAGGCTTGCCTTGTGGCAGGCAAACCACATCAAATCAGCGCTTTCCGAAAAAGACCCTTCTATTTTCATTAAAATTAAAATCATAAAGACAAAGGGAGATAAAATTCTTGATGTACCCCTTGCCGCGGTCGGAGGCAAAGGGCTTTTTGTTAAGGAAATTGAAGAAGCCCTTTTAGACGGCCGCATTGATATAGCTGTTCACAGTATGAAAGACATGCCTGCTGAGATACCAGAGGGTTTGTGTATTGGCTGTGTTCCTGAACGCGAAGATCCTGGTGATGTTTTGATCTCAAAAAATGACGTACCATTTTCCAGGCTAAACCGGAAAGCAAGGATTGGGACAAGCAGCCTGCGGCGTGCAGCACAGCTTCGTCATGCAAGGCCTGATATCGCGATTGTTTCATTGCGGGGCAACATAGATACCAGAATTAAAAAACTTGATACTGAAAACCTTGATGCGGTTATCCTCGCATATGCCGGCGTTAGGCGTATGAATTATGAAAGCAGGGTAAGCGAGCGATTCGACTATTCAGTAATGCTTCCTGCTGTCGGTCAGGGTGCGTTGTGCATTGAAATCAGAGAGAACGATTCTTTAATAAAGCCGCTTGCCGCAATGCTGGACCATGAAGAGACACACTCAGTCGTAAAGGGGGAAAGAGCTTTTTTGCATCGCCTTGAAGGTAGTTGCCAGGTTCCAGTGGCGGCTGTCGGCAAAATTGCGAAAAATATATTTACCATTGAGGGTCTTGTCGCTGATCTGGAAGGAAAAACGATCATCAGAGATAGTTGCTCGGGGCCGGCTGATGATCCCGAAAAGACGGGTGTTGTGCTTGCTGAAAAACTTCTTGATATGGGTGCCGGGGACATTCTTAAGAATTTGACGACTGGTGAGAGAAAAAGCAATGAACGGTAAGGTATACCTTGTTGGCGCAGGCCCGGGTGATCCGGGTTTAATTACCCTGAAAGGAAAAGCCTGCATAAAAAAAGCAGATACCATAATTTACGACTATCTCGCATCTAAGGATCTTCTTAAATATGCTTCCGACAGTGCTGATTTGATTTATGTTGGGAAAAAAGGAGGGGACCACACCCTTTCACAAAATGAGATTAATTCACTGATAGTTGAAAAAGCCAAAAACGGTTCTGTCGTTACACGACTTAAGGGTGGGGATCCGTTTATATTCGGCAGGGGAGGGGAAGAGGCTGAAGAGCTTGCAAAGGTCGGCATAGAGTTTGAAGTTGTTCCCGGTATTTCATCGGCAATTGCCGCGCCGGCATATGCCGGAATTCCACTGACCCACAGGCAGTTTACATCTACCCTTGCATTTGTAACCGGCCATGAAGACCCCAAAAAGTCGACTTCGAGTATCGACTGGAAGTCTCTTGCTAAAGGAATTGGTACAATAGTGTTCCTCATGGGCGTTAAAAACCTGCCCAATATTGTAGATCGGCTGATAGACCATGGAAAACCGCCTGAGACACCGGTTGCCATTGTAAGGTGGGGGACCACTGCAAGGCAGGTGACTGTAGAAGGGACGCTTGACACGATCGTTGAAAAAGTTAAGGCGTCCGGCCTGAAGCCTCCGTCTATTATTGTTGTGGGCGATGTTGTGACCCTGAGAAATTCAATGAACTGGTTTGAGAAAAGGCCCCTGATGGGAAAAAAAATTATTGTTACAAGGGCTCGCAGCCAGGCGAGCGACCTTGTCGGGATACTTTCCGATCTTGGGGCGGAATGTATTGAGTTTCCGACAATTGAAATATTTGTTGCAGAAAACACCAGTCCTCTTGAGGAGGCTATTGATAATATTTCCAGATATAATTGGCTTATTTTTACGAGTGTAAACGGTGTCAAATTCTTTTTTGAGAAGCTTTTCGAAAAAGGATTGGATTCGAGAACTCTAGGTAATATACGAACCGCGGCAATCGGTCCGGCAACATCAGCAAGGCTTCTCGATTTTGGCATTAAAAGTGATATCGTTCCCGAAAGCTACAGGGCTGAATCTATCATTGAGGCTTTTTCAAAGGAAAAAATAAATGGGGCTGAGATTCTTCTGCCGCGTGCCGGCGGTGCCAGGCCTATCCTTCCCATCGAACTCGAGAAAATGGGCGCAAAGGTCCATGAAGTTATTTCTTATCATGCCGGACCTGTTTCTGAGAATGCCGACCAGCTTATCGCTATGCTTGAGGAGCGATCAGTCGATCTCGTCACTTTCACAAGTTCATCGACGGTTACTAATTTCAAAGCTCTTCTGCCCGATGACAGGGTGGAAGAACTTATGGAAGGGACGGATATTGTCAGTATCGGCCCAATAACCACTGAAACTGCCGAAAAACTTGGTTTTAAGGTAACACTTACAGCAGAGGACTATACAATCCCGGGGCTGTGTGATGCTATTAAATCATATTGGCAGAAAGGTTCTTGAATTTAGAGTTGTCCTAAGTTCCTTCTTCCCATGAGTTGAGATATTCTATTTGTTCCGGAGTGAGCTCATCGATATTTATACTCATTGCTTGGAGCTGCAACCCTGCTATTTCATCATCAATTTCATCAGGAAGCGTAATAACTCTGTTTTCAAGCTTGTCTCTATTTTTAATACCGTATTCACAGGCAAGCGCCTGCCCGCAAAATGAGGTCGACATAACTTCACTTGGATGGCCTTCAGCAGCAGCCAGGTTCACCAGTCTTCCTTCACCCAACACAAAGATTTTCTTTCCATCCAGCACATATTCTTCCATGAACTCTCTTACTTGCCGGCGTGAATCGGCTGCTTTATCAAGAGATGCAAGGTCGAGTTCAATATCAAAATGACCGGAATTTGACAGTATAGCGCCGGCTTTCATTTTTTTCATATGCTCAAGCCGGATGACATGCTTGTTTCCTGTTACCGTACAGAAAATGTCGCCGATTTGTGCGGCATCTTCCATTTCCATTATTCTGAAACCGTCATATGTTGCCTGAAGCGCGGGGAAGTTGGCGACTTCGGTAACTACCACATTCGCACCCATGCCTTTCGCCTTTAATGAGACACCACGACCGCAGCTGCCATAACCTGCGACAACAAAAGTTTTGCCGGCAAGAAGAACGTTTGTCGCTCTGATAATGCCATCAAGAGTGGACTGGCCTGTCCCGTAATAATTATCCAACAGATGCTTGGTCTTGTTGTCATTTACAGCGAGCATCGGATATTTCAGGGCATTGTTTTTTTCCATTGCCTGAAGCCGGATTATTCCGGTTGTGGTCTCTTCACATCCACAAATGATATCATTAATCAATTCCGGGTGGTTTTTGTGAATTTCAGATACAAGGTCGCACCCATCATCTATTGTGATATGAGGTTTCTCTTTGATAACGTTTGCTATGTATCTGTAATAATCTTCTGTTGTCTCCCATTTATACCCCCATACTTTTATTCCTTCTTCTGCTAATGCCGCAGCAACGTCATCCTGGGTTGAAAGAGGGTTGCATCCGGTAATGGAGACATCTGCACCGCCTGCAATAAGAGTTTTAACAAGGATGCCGGTTTCTTTTGTCACGTGAAGTGCCAGGCCGATTCTGATTCCATTTAAAGGTTTTTCTTTTTCAAATCGTTTTTTTACTTCAATCAGAGCACCCATACTCTGTTCTGCTAGCTCCAGGTTTTTTCTTCCCTGCTCGGCGAGCGAGATATCCTTTACTTCATAAGTTTTACCCTTATCCATGTTTTTACCTCATAAATTCAATAATATACCTGTTTATAGATCATTGCTGTAAAAATCCAGAAAATTAATACCTTTATTGGAAAAAGTTATAATTGTCAATACTCGTTGAACTTTCTGCCAAAAAAGTATCGAAAAAAGTCAAATCTTGAGCAAGAACATTATGTACTTCAACTATGGCATCAATTGCGCAATCTTAATCCCTCAGGAAGGCAACAGTCGGCGATATCCCATCTTTCTGCTAGCAACTACGGTAGCGCCAGTACCTGAACCTGCAACAATGTTTCTTTTGGGTGTAGGCTTGGTTGGTATTGCAGGATTTAGTAGAAAGTTTTAGAAATAAATAACTATGAGCACTTTGTAAAACCGCATGCATGGCAAGTCATGCAGCCTTCTTCAAACCTGGCTGTTTCGCCGCAGTCAGGGCAAGTGTCTCCTTTAAGAGTATTTTTTTGCGGGTAGCGCTTTGCGCTTCCCGCTTTGTTTTTCAGATAACGTTTTTCAAGTACCCGTCCTATGGCGTCAGGGATCGACTTGACGATGTCGCCATTTTGAAACACAGCATGCTCACCACCTATCCCTTTAACCTGTTCCACAATATTTTCAACCATAACACCGGACCTGAGTGCAAGGGAGATGAGCCTGCCTATGGCCTCGGTCTTTGCCGTGGTTGACTTGCCTGATTTACCGATTGTGGCAAAAACCTCAAACGGTCGGCCGTCATATTCGGTAACAGTGATATAGAGCTGTCCCATCCCTGTCCTAATTTTTGTTGTAAATCCTTCAAGTGTTTCGGGTCTGGCTTTTACAACTGCCATGAATTTGGCGTCATTATTTTTTAGGTTGCTAACTGATAAAACCTGTCTGTCTCTGCTGCCGTCCCTGTATATTGTAACACCTTTACACCCCAGTTTGTATGCCAGCCAGTATGCTTTTTCGACATCCGATTCAGTAGCGTCGGAAGGAAGGTTGACGGTTTTTGATACGGCATTGTCAGTATCTTTCTGAAAAGCGGCCTGCATACGGATGTGCCACTCCGGAGAGATGTCGTGTGCTGTTACAAAAATTTTCCTAATATTTGCAGGTATCTGGTCCATGCCTTGAATACTTCCCTTTTTGGACACTTCGCTAATGAGTTTTTTGCTGTAAAAACCTTTTTCTTCTGCTATTTTTTTAAAATGCGGGTTCACTTCTGCAAGTTCGTCGTCATCCATTACGTTTCTTGTAAAGCTTAACGCGAACAATGGTTCTATACCGCTTGAACATCCTGCTAAGATACTCAATGTTCCTGTCGGAGCTATGGTAGTAGTAGTAGCATTTCTTAAAACAGAATCGTGCTTGTCTTTAAATATACTTATGTTGAAGTTGTTAAATGCACCTCTTTCTTCAGCAAGTTTTTTTGAAGCGGCTTTTGATTCCGCTTGTATGAACCCCATAATTTTTTCTGCAATTTTAAGTGCCTTGTCAGAATTATATGGAATCTTTAGTTGATAGAGGAGGTCTGCGAACCCCATTATTCCAAGCCCAATCTTACGGTTGCCTTTTACTAGTTTTGTGATTTCAGGTAAAGGATATTTCGACATATCTATAGTGTTATCTAAAAAACGGACAGCCAGATCAACAGTCTCTTTTAGTGAAGGAAAATCAATTTTAATATTGTTATTTATTTTAACAGTAAACATTGAAAGATTGATCGAACCCAGATTACAAGCTTCCATCGGCAGGAGGGGTTGTTCACCACAGGGGTTGGTACTTTCAATTTCTCCGATAACAGGCGTAGGATTGTCTCTGTTTATCCTGTCTATGAAAATGATACCGGGATCACCATTTTTCCAGGCTTGATGTACTATTGCTCGGAAAGTCTCAGCCGCATCTATTTCTCCTGTTTTTTTACCGTTAGCAGGATTGATCAAATCGAATTTTCCCTCATCCGATACCGATTCCATGAAGTTGTTGGTGACCGCAACAGAAATATTGAAATTGTTAAGCTCTTTGCTGTTTTTTTTGCAGTAAATGAATTCCATTATATCCGGGTGATCTATTCGCAGAACAGCCATGTTGGCCCCCCGGCGTGTTCCACCCTGCTTTACTTGTTCAGTGGCTGTATTAAAAACCTTCATAAAAGAGACCGGACCTGATGCAATGCCTCCTGTTGTCCCAACCCTACTATTTGCAGGCCTTAGGCGAGAAAATGAGAAACCGGTTCCTCCCCCTGATTTGTGGATAAGGGCAGCGTTTTTAAGGGTGGAAAAAATGTTTTCCATGCTGTCCTCAACAGGCAATACAAAACAGGCTGCAAGCTGCCCCAGTTTTCTCCCGGCATTCATAAGGGTCGGTGAGTTCGGCAGGAACTTAAAGCTTGTCATCAGGTCATAAAACTTATTTTCAATTTCATCTGGTGAGTATTGTGATTTGTACCTTTTTTCTGCTTTAGCAATGTGGGCTGCCACGCGCCGGAACAATTTTTCAGGTGTTTCAATAACTTTTCCCGATGTATCTTTTTTCAAGTATCTTTTTTCAAGTACTTTTATTGTATTTGCCGAAAGCATCAGGCCGGTTTTTATTTTTTTGGATTGTTTCGGCACGACAGATTGAATCCGGGGAGCTGTATATGACTTTAAGTTTTTGACTTTGTTTCTCATCTGTCGCTCCCGAAAGAATAAAGCATGGCAATTTAGAGTTGACAGGGTTTACATCTTTTTCAAGAGGGACGACATAATCTCTTCCTGGTACTTGCTTATTTTTTTGAATTCAACCGCTATTCCGGATTCTTCGGCACGAACTATTTTGCCTGTCACCCTTATGGGTACCTGAGAGTTCGGAACTGAAAATGTCAGCGAAATTCCATCACCTTTTGAGAGCGGCTCTCTTGTCTCAATATATAGGCCGCCGGCACTGATATCCTGAATAAATTCCCTGTAAAAACGCTCCGGAGTTGAATAGTCTACAGAAATGAGGCAGGATTTTCTGTTATGTTTACGCTTTCCTCTAAGATCCCATTTGTTTAACCAGTCAAGAAGCTGGCGCTGTTTGTATTTTGGGATAGCCTTTATCAAATCAATTAACCGGCTTGTTATATCCGGTTCGTCTGATTCTTTTGCTTCACTTGCTCCGTTTGGCCAATCAATAGAATTTGTCATAACAGGCATCCTCTACTTCTTACAGTGTGGCAGTAATGAGCTGCTTTGGTTTATATTCCCATCAATCAAAGCTATTTTATAATAATAATTGTATAACGTGATTGTATAACTTGTCAATATCTTCATTCATTACACTGTTCTTCCGGCATTGACGCTGCAATTAGTCAAAAATGATTTCAACCCTGCGGTTGCTTTTTCTGCCTTTGTTTGTGGCATTATCGCCCTGAGGGTTGACAGGTCCCATCCCAATGCTTTTTATCTGTTTAGAATCAACACCTTTACCTATCAGGTAGCTTTTTACAATATTTGCTCTGAACTTCGAAAGACTCTTGTTGTAACTGTAAGCACCAGATGTATCGGTATACCCGACTGTGTTTACAACTTTTTCAGGGTTTTTTTTAAGGAAGAATGCTGCCCTGTCAAGAGATTCAATTGCTTCCAAAGAAAATTCATTGGAATTATGAGGGAAATATACAATTATTTTTTTTTCTTTGATGGTTTCTTCGGGTTTCATTTTATCTTGATGGGATAGCGGTTGCATTTTTGTCTCTTCTATATCTGGATAAGTTTGAACAGGCCGATTCGGCTCATTTTTAGAAAACTGTATGTTATTACTTGGTACAGTTTTTTTGATTTTTTTTAAGTGTAAGCTTCCATTGGTACTGTTTTCAGCAGCAGGTTGCTCAGACGGTGTTCGAGGCGTTACCTTAATCGAGTCCATTGTTTTCTTTGGGAATTCGGATTTAATACGGCTCCAGAAATGATCGATTTTTAAAATTAAACTGGTTGAATTGCTTTGAAATAAAAGAGATCCCATAACAACTAAAAATATAATCAATACTGCAGTATAGGCTGCGATCCGAAGTCGGCCTTTTGACCTCACCTTATTTACTGAATTACCTTCTTCTGGTTTTTGTTCCTTTTGTGTAGTAAGTCTTGGTATTTTCAGGTCTTTTCCACATTCCAGAACTATTTTAGAATCGATTTTTTTTACGCCTTTGACATATCCTGATAACAAGGCATGGTCACATATAATGTTGATGGTGCGTGGAAACCCTTCGGAAAAAGATATAATTTCACGAATGGCGTCTCTTGTAAAAACCTGCTTTTGCGATCCTGCTATTTTGAGGCGATGGTTAATGTAATCGAATGTTTCGGAATCCTTCAAAGGATAAACATTATAGTTAACCGTTATTCTTTGCCTGAGAGCCCTGTTGTGATTTTCCCATAAAAGATCGTTAAATTCATTTTGTCCAACAAAAAATATGTTGATGAGTTTAGTATTTTTAAATTCAATATTTGAAAGCATACGAATTTCTTCAAGAATGTCTTGCTTTAGCCTTTGCGATTCATCAATTATAAGTAAGACCTTTTTGTTGTTTCGAAAAGCATTTTTCAGGAATCCATGAAAGTGAAAAAGAAAATCCCCCTTGCTTGTGATCTTGTTATTGATCTCAAAGCTTCCGGCAATAAAATTCAGAAAATCAATTAGGTCGAGGTCAGGGTCCGGTACGGTTGCAGTAATTACATCATCGCCCAGGCTTTCAATGAGGGCATTAATCAGAGTGGTTTTCCCTGTTCCAACATCACCGGTTAAAAGAAGAAAGCCCTTGTTGTCCAGTATACCGTATTTTAATACGGCCAGAGCTTCTTTGTGGTTTTCTCCAAGCCATAAAAACCTTGGATCTGCCGTTATCTGAAAAGGTTTGGTATGAAGATTATAATGTTCAAGGTACATTTTCGAATTAGTAGCTATCTATATTTTCTTGTTTTGCGATTATTGATAAAAGCCTTATAATTTCTTTGTTTTGATTAATAATACGGTCGTATTTTTTGATCAATATATTATATTTATCTGCCATTTCCTGGTTTTGCTTGTAAATTAGATTTAAGCTTTTATTAGTATATAAAGCGCCGAGCGCCACCTGGTCAAGTTTGTAGTCTGCACCTACGGAACTGTTTGGGGCCGGCTTGAGGCTCTCGTACGATTTTGAAAATTCGTCGGAAAGATTATCCATTGAATCTGAAAACACTTGCCCGGGTATCATTACTGCCGTAATAATGATCAGAAAAAAAATAGATTTTGTTCTCATTTGTTTTACCCCTGCTTTTTCTTTTTTTCAGGAACAAATACGAATTTCCAATCCGAATATTTTTTTGCCTTTTCAAATTTTTTGTATTTGTCAGGAAAATTACCGGTTTTTAGAGGTGTTGCTTTGCTTTTACTGTATACTCCTTTTATGCGGTTTCCTGCCCCAAGTATTATTCCCCACTCTCCGGACTCGGACAAAGGGTCAGGATAGATTTTTCTTATATGCCTTCGTATTGCCGGAAAACGCGGATCCTTTAAAAGATCCTTCAGGCTGGAAGGATAGGCATTTTTTTTTACATCTCCTGCTTTATAATATGACTCTATAGCTTTTCTAATGCAGTCGCCTCTGAATAAAAATTCCTTTTCACGTTCTCGTTGCATTATGGCCCGCCAAGACCGACTCGCACTTGTCAGGGCAATCCCTGAGACAATAATAAGAAGAAGGACACTCATATAGGTAAAACCCTTACCATTCATTATAAGGCGTCCTGCTCAAGCTGACCAGATTGCTGCCGCTATGGA
>JAFDJC010000108.1 GCA_019307665.1 Deltaproteobacteria bacterium
GTTGTCTGGGTGCAAAGCACAAGAAGCTTTGAGCGGGCGTAAATTTTGAGAACAGCTTCTTGCCCTTCGGGCACCGGCAACGAGTTGCCGGTGTTACCCAGTGCATAAATCTCTTTTATGGAAACGGAACGTTATTATGACAACCACTATAATTAAGGATTTGAAAGCATGAGCCACCTCACCTCCTCGAGTCAGTCCATAAAAGTGCCGGTTTTATCATGATAAAACCGGCACTTTTCCCATTACCGCTTCGATCGTTCTTTAACAAGCCTGAACCCGGTAAAATAATTGCCGCTGTCCGATTTATAATAATGTCGATTGGCACAGCGGCTCTCGTTTTCCGAATGATACCAGCTTCCCCCTCTGATCACCCGAAATTCACTATCTCCCCTGACGATTGGATTGATCTTTTGGTGCTTTAGATACGCATCCTCATCATATATATCTGCTACCCATTCATAAACGTTTCCCAGCATGTCATGAAGCTGAAACCTGTTTGGCGCCTTCCAGCCTGACGGATGCGTTGTACGTTGACTGTTTCGAACAAACCACGCGACAAGGCCGGTTCCGATTATATCACCGGATAATATTTCTTGATTGTCTCCGCTCTTGCAGGCATACTCCCATTCCGCCTCTGTAGGAAGCCTGTACACAACCTTTCCATCCGTATTCATCCGGTTAATTTTCTCAATAAACAGATTGACATCATTCCAGGATACATTCTCCACAGGATAGTCATCGCCCTTGCTGAAAAATGACGGGTTATTACCTATTACACGCACCCACTGGCCCTGAGTCACCTCATACTTTCCTATCCAGAACCCGTTTTTAAGGCATGCTTCATGGTAAGGTGTTTCATCGGCACCTTTGCCAAGTTCATCATCCTTAGCACCCATCATAAAACACCCTTTTTCAATCCATACAAATTCCATTTGAGTAACCGGATCTATGGATTCTTCGCCCTGCTGCGGTGGAATTGGTTCGAATTCTGCGTCGATGATTTCCATTATTCCGTCTTGTACATCTATTGTTTGAACCCAGTCAATATGGTCCTTCAATGTGACTTTGATTTTATGGCTCCCCTTCTTAACGTTTTTAATCTTTCCAGGCGTTATGCCGACATATTCACCGTCAAGATACCATTGGGCGGCAGCAGGATTGCTTTTTATGGAAACACTGCCGCAAATTGGCTTAAGTGTAAATACGTATTCTGATATCTTGTTTTCACGAATGCTGACACTCTTTACGGCTGAGCCAAAACACTCTTTTTTCACCTCAATTTTTATGCTTCCTTTCTTGAGCTTTTTAAGTTTAACTGGTGTCTTTCCTCTTTTTTTACCTTCTATATATACATCGGCATTAGATGGTCGGCTTTTGATGCTCAAACTGCCATATGCAAAACCCATTTCAGCAAACAGCGTTATGGCCTCTCCGGGTTTGATATCAACTTCTTGTTTCCAGCCGTTATAACCGGTTCTTTTTATGACAACCTTGTGACGGCCCGGTTTCATCTGCGTCATGTCAAAGGGGGTTTTGCCAAGTTTTTGATCATTGATAAAAACACTTGCCCCCATTGGTTTACTTGTGATGTGGATGCTACCATTGGCGGCTTTCAATGTTGCCGACACTTGAGTCATCTTCACAGAAAATATCTCAACATTCTGGTGAAAACTATGATATCCTTCTTTTTTGACCATCAGAGCATACGTTCCTTTTTTCAGCTTGAATAATTTCAAAGGGGTTTTACCGCGCCTGCGGTTATCCAGATATACATATGCCTCTGATGGTATGCTCACTATATTCAAGTCTCCCAAAGGCGGCTTTGTGAGTTTTCTTTTCTTTACTTTTTTAACTTTTTCAGTTTTTACGCTTTTAGCCTCAGTCACATCAGCACGACGCATTTTAAGAGGAATGGCCTCAGGAATAATTGTGTGAGATACAGTTCTTTTATCAGGCATTTTCTTAAAATAATACCATCCAAAACCAGTGGCAAGCAGAAGCAGAGTTGATAAAACCGCATATAAAAAGACGGGTTTTTTAGCTTTCTCCTTTGCTTCTTTCGGTTTTTTTTCTTCTTCAACCTTTTTTTTTTCATCAACAGGCTCACCTGTTTTTTCATTTATGGTAGAAATTTGTGGGTCATCCGCAAGTAGGGCAATAAAGTCGCCTGCCTTATCCGGTCTTTCTTTAACATTTTTTGCCAGACCGGAAAAAAGCGCATTATTTGCAGCATCAGGAATGCCGACAATCTTCGGAACGTCTTCCCCGGCAGTCGACCTTCTCAATTTATTTGTGTCAAAATGCGGTTTTCCTGCGATAAGCTCATATGCTATTGCTGCAAGCGCATATATGTCTGTTCCCGGATCGACAATGCCTTCTTCGCTGATCTGCTCGGGTGCCTTATACGGCAAAACAGCTTCTCGAACATTTTCCGGTGAACGATGTATGACAATTTCACTTACAGCCCTTGACACTCCAAAATCAGCAACCTTGGCAATGCCCTCCTTTTTAACAAGAATTGTTTCGGGCCTTATATCGCCATGGATAACCGCCGGGTTCCTTGCATGGGCAAAATCAATTGCTTCGGCAACCGGCCTGAGCAACCTGATAACTTCTTCAAACGGTAACCGCCCACCATTATCAAGCAGATATTGTGAGAGGGTAACACCCGGCACATATTCTGCGGTAGTAAATAAAAAGGACTTCCATTTTTCAAAACTATAAAGGCGAATTATATGATCATGTTCAAGAGTTAATGCCAATTCGGTTTCGCGCTTAAGTGTTTTGACGGCGTACCGATTATTGAACTGCTTATCCGGCAGTACCCTGAAAGCAATGTTCCTCTCCTTCTCCCGGTCATATGCCATATATTCCAAAGTAGTAGCATCTTCACGTATCGGCATCTTAATCAAATACCTATCTGCCACGATACGATGTTTAGAAATCAAACTCTTTATTGATTCCATTTCAGAGTATTTTTGCCTCATGCTGAATCCTATTGAAAGAAGTCACAATTTTTCTAAGTTATTTTACAAGTGATGTGATTCATATTTATATTGAACTGTCTAATACTGTCAAGAATCCTTCCGAATTCTTTCTGACTACATAAAATAATGACGACATTAAACCGTTCTGATTTTAATAAGTGTTCTTTCCGAATTGATAAACGGCAGGGTGTAGGTACTTTTTTGGATCTCAAAATCGTATTCATCACATGTGTGAAGAAATTGGAAGTCTTCCTTTTTTTTACCCTTCATTGCAATCATGGTCCCCTTTCTCTTTTTCAGCAAAGGAAGCGCAAGGCTCACAAAATGATCGACGCTTGAAAAAGCCCGGCAGATAGCAATATCAAAATATCCGGCAAAGGCATCGTCTTTTGCCAGATCTTCAGCCCTTGCATGTATCGCTTCTGTTTGAGCAAGACGGGTAATCCTAATAATATGCTTTAAAAAATTCACTTTCTTCCGGGATGAATCCACGAGGACAACTTTTATAGAAGGGCGTAATATCTTAATTGGAATGCCTGGGAAACCGCCCCCGGTACCGATATCGATAAGAGAAGACCCTGTCTCTAATGCTGCGGCAGGCACTAAAGAATCCACAAAATGTTTAACCGCAGCTTCAAGCGGGTCGATGATGGCGGTGAGGTTAACTTTTTGGTTCCATTTATAAAGTTCTACGGCATACTGTGATAATTTTTCCACATGATCCCGGTTAATCTTGATATCCAGCTTTCCCACGCCTTCCTCTATTATGGCCTGCCATTTCCGACTACCGATCTTCATGTTTTGAAGCATCTGTAAAGTCCATGATAAATTCTATTTCGCTCCCTCCGACAAAAGACGTTTCAAGGCTGGGATACTGCTTTTTAAATATATGTATCATGGCCACATTTCCCCTGAGTACGCTTGCAGTAAATTTCGTATAATTATTTTCCTTTGCGATCTCCTCTAAAACGCCCAGGAGGTATGATGCTATACCAAACCCCTGTAAATCTTCACGAACCACAAACGCGACTTCGGCAATATGCTCCTCTACTTCGGCATAGGTTCCAATGGCCATAATCTCCTTATGCCCACCTTTCTGAACAAGACCTAAGATGGACATGTTCCGTCGGTAATCGACGGTGGACCACTGTTTCTGCATCATCTTGTGGGAAAATATTTTTTTCTTGTAAAAAAAGCGATAGAAAATCGTTTTTTCCTGAAGAGAATAGTAAAAATTCCTTGATGAAAATTCATCTGACGGTAACATCGGCCTAAATTCTACTATTCTTCTGTTCTTCAATTCGAGAACGCTTTTATAATTTTCCAGGAAAATCAGGTCGTCACTGGACGGTGGGAGCTGGTCACCAAAAATATAGCGATGTTTCTTAGCCTCTTTAATCAGGCTGTCACGAAACTTGGGGTGGGCAATCTGGGCAAGCTCGATTACTCTTTGATAAATCCCCTTTCCCTGAAGTTCTGCAATGCCGTACTCTGTGACCACAAAATTCACATCACCCCTGGTTGTGGCAACACCCGCACCCTCGCTCAAATGCGACACAATACGTGATACGGTTCCGTTTTGCGCTGTAGACGGAAGTGCTATGATAGAAAAACCACCCTTTGACATTGCACTGCCCCTGATAAAATCCACCTGGTCACCAATCCCGCTGTAAAACAGATAACCCACCGAATCTGTGCAGACCTGGCCTGTTATGTCTACTTCGAGAGCTGAGCTAATGGATATGAGGTTATCATTGCGTGCGATTTCTGTTGGATCGTTAACAAAATCTGAGGAACAAAAATAAAACATGGGATTATTGTCAACATATCTGTAAATATTCTCAGATCCCATGCAAAGCGAGGCCACAACACGGCCCGGAAGAAACGTCTTTTTCTTGTTGGTGATCACATTTTTTTCAAATAGCGGGAGAAAACCATCTGTGATCAACTGTGTATGTATCCCGAGATCCTTTTTGCCATCGAGATATTTTAAAATCACGTAGGGTAACTGGCCGAATCCGATCTGAAGCGTTGCGCCATCCGACACAAGCTGAGAAATAAAATGGCCGATTCTGCGTGACACTTCATTATCCTGCATACCGCTTAAGCCCTCCACAAGAGACTCTTCATGGGGCACAAAAAAGTCTATGTCGTCTGTGTGGACAAAGCTGTCCCCCCATGTCTTGGGCATACGGGGATTGACCTGTGCGATAACCAGCTTGGCACTCTCCAGACCGGCGCGTGTGATATCCACAGACACACCCAGACTGCAGTACCCGAATTCATCAGGCGGACTAACCTGAATCAGCGCCACATCAAGACCGATCCGCTGACTTTTAAACAATTCCGGAATCTGTGAAAGATATGCGGGAATATAATCAATCTTTCCGTCAAAGGCTGCCTGCCTCAGCGGTCGGCTGATAAAAAATAGCTTTATTGAAAACCGTTTAAGGAATGAATCATCTTCTACAAACTGTGCAAGGGTTGAGGAGAGCATCTGATAAATCGTAATATCCTGTATTGACTCATCATTAACCATTGCCTGAATAAGGTGCTGTGGTTCACCACATCCGGTGCCGATGAATACCCTGTCGCCGCCTTTAATTTGTGAAATGGCTGATTCGGCACTTACAACCTTTTTATCATCGCAATAATTTATCCATTTATCGCTACTCATTCTGTTTTCTCCTGCAGGACATCAACGAAGAAGCTGTTGAGACCCGGGTCAATCGTTGAAACACGGCAAATGTGCCAATCAGGCGTTCTGTTTCCAAATTAAGGGGAGCAAAAAAACACTATCATTCCCATAAAGCTGCGGGACGGATAAGCAGATCAATCGATTTGATATTATTTGTGACTGTCTATATATTCTTTAACTTTTTTAGTAATGGCAAGCAATTGGCTTCCATAATCATATGGTTTATCTCTTTCGGCATTTCTCACAATCAAATTCAGTTCCTGGGAAGGGAGTCCATCATTTTTGTAATCTTTTACCTTGAAATATGCTTTTTTCTGGATTTCCACGGTATATTGCTTAAGCCTGTCGTTATCAGGATATTTTTTTTCGGCATTTGCCGTAATTTTTTTTACAATATGTTGCGGCACCTGCCGTTTCACCTTGGTGTAGTCCTCCAGAAAGTCCTTGGCACAAACAGAGGATAAGCCGGCCATATATACAAGGCTCACTAAAAACAGTAGAATAAAGTTTCTTGTCTTTTTCATCAATTCTCCGATACTTTTAAATATCTTTAATCCTTCCAGAGTGTTTTGTTATGCTTATTTGTTTTGCAGATTTCGACTTAATTGTCAATATGTTCAACCCACAAACCAGGTCGGGCTTTTCCCTAACCTGTTTTTCTCATTTCCGTACAGGGCATTAAATCGAGTAGGAGGAGGGTTATTTGGCTATTGCTGAATATTAAATTTTAGTAAAAGTTGAAATGAGCAGCAATTTTATAGGATAACTTTCCCTGTTAAAGGGAGTCTCCGATCTCCTCGGTCCCCAGATCCTTTATAGATTCAAATTTCTTTGCCAAGGGATATTGGGAAAAAGTGCCTATTCCTTTGGCCACTAGACGACCGGTTTTCTTCTCAACAATTTTGCCGCTTGCCACAACTAGCTTTGAACCTGTAAAATCAATATCACCGGTTCCCTCCAGTACATCACCAGGTTTTACCCTTGTTAGATAGTTGATCTTAAACTCCACCGTGGCACACAAATTCTCTTTGGAAACCGCCCAGGAGAGCACTGTGACGCCGATAACCGCATCCATGAATGCAGCTATCACACCGCCATGACACGCATCGGGGGATGTGAGATGATGCTTTTCAATTTTTAACGTATAGGTAATGTTACCCGGGGCGTGAACGGTAAGATCCATGCCCAGATGGTCATCGAACTGGACCATTTCCTTATAAAATACTTCAAAGTCCTTTGCAAAAGACATATGTCATCCAACTTTTTCATATTCCAATTTATACAACTCACCAAAAAAACAATCTTCATTTGATACCACGATTCATAAAAAAATAACAGGGCTTGATTTTAACCCGGCAAGGTAGCATCTCAAATGGTATGAAGTCTCCCCGATCACATAACCTTTTATGGCCTGAATATTCCCTTGACTGACTTCACTGGCAACTATGTTTCCCAAATAACAAAAAAGGGTTTGGGGAAGTTCCCGCAAGCCCTTTGTTATCAATGGTCGGGACGGCGCGATTTGAACGCGCGACCCCAGCGTCCCGAACGCTGTGCTCTACCAGACTGAGCCACGTCCCGACTTTGGTTGCCTTGTATGTTACATGCTTTTAATTGTCAAATAAAATATGGTAGGTCATTCCTTACCAAGCTGATTATCCATCTGGTTATTTAAAATGATGGTTTCGTCTCTCCCGGGCCCCACAGATACGATGTCAATCGGCACTTCCGCCAACTCTTCAAGACGTTTTAAATACTGCTTAGTGGTTTCAGGAAGTTCATCAAAGGAACGAATTCCCGAAATATCCTCGGACCACCCCGGCATGGTTTCATATACGGGTTTGCATCCTGCCAGTACTTTTAAGCTTGCCGAAAAATGATCCATTACACTGCCTTCGAATTCATATCCGGTACAGATGTTAATCGATTCCAGTTCTCCCAGGACATCAAGCTTTGTAATTACCAGGCCGGTCAGACCGTTTAACCTGACTGAATTTCTAAGCATGACCATGTCCAGCCATCCGCAACGCCTTTTCCGCCCCGTGGTGGCGCCGAACTCAACCCCTTTCTTCTGAATAAAGTCGCCTGTTTCATCAAAAAGTTCGGCAGGAAACGGACCTTCCCCCACCCGGGTCGTATAGGCCTTTACAATCCCGAGTACACCATCAATCTCTTTGGGCCCGATGCCTGATCCGCAAGTTGTGTTGCCTGAGACCGTATTTGATGATGTCACAAAAGGATATGTGCCGTGGTCAATATCCAGATGCGTTCCCTGGGCACCTTCAAAAAGGACCTGCTGACCTGACCTTATGCTGTTGTAAAGCGATACGGATATATTTTCAACATGGGGTGCAAGCTGGCTTGCTTTCCGGCTGTATACCTCTATAATTTCCTCGGCATCTATTGAATCTGCTTTTAAAAATTCCTTTAGATAGAAATTCTTTTCCTCAACAACCTTTTCCACTTTTTCTCTGAAATCAACCGGATCGATAAGATCGACAAACCGTATACCCCTTCTGGAGGCTTTGTCCTCGTAGCAAGGCCCGATTCCCCGCCCGGTTGTTCCTATTTTCGTGCCGCCTTTCATCTTCTCCCTGGCGATATCAATGGCCTTGTGATACGGCATGATAATATGGGCTTTTTCACTTATCCTCAGTTTTTCAGCCCCGCAGTCAATCCCCTTGCTTTCAAGATATTCGATCTCTTCCACCAGCACTTCCGGATCAACTACCATCCCGTTTCCGATATAACACGTCTTTCCCTGAAGAATCCCAGACGGTACAAGATGACTGATAAACTGTTCGCCGTCAATCACCATTGTATGCCCGGCATTATTGCCGCCCTGGAATCTCACTACGCAATCGGCAAATTCTGCAAGAAAATCGACGATCTTCCCTTTTCCTTCATCCCCCCACTGGGTTCCTATAATTACTATATTGGCCACACCCAACTCCTTTTACCGTTTTGATCTAAAAAAATCCTGAATGATCCGGCTGCACTCTTGTTTTAAAATTCCGCCCCGCACTTCGGGCTTGTGATTCAGCATTCCGTCACTTGAAAAATTATAGATTGATCCTGCGGCACCCCATTTCGGATCATTCGCACCAAAAAAAACCTTTGCGATACGTGAATGAATTACTGCACCCATGCACATTACACAAGGCTCGACGGTAACATACAGCGACATGTTTAACAACCGGTAATTGGAAATATGTGCTGACGCTTCCCGTATTGCCAGAATTTCCGCATGGGCCGTGGAATCGGCAAGACAAATCACACTGTTATGGGCCTTTGAAACCACCTTGCCGCTGTTGTCAACGATCACCGCCCCTATTGGAACCTCGTCTTCTTCGCGAGCCCTATGCGCTTCCTCCAGCGCAAGTGTCATGAAATCTTCATGGTTCATAATTATATGGTTCATATTTATTGGCCACTGTATCAGCAATGTCAGTTATTTCAACATCAAAACATCATATTGTCATTACAGGAAAAGCCTCACCTTAAAACCGTTAAATTTTTTATAACTTCCCGTTGACACAAATAACTTAATACCATATAAATCGTGTTTATCTTATACGCGCCCGTAGCTCAGCTGGATAGAGTGCCGGACTACGAATCCGTAAGTCGGGGGTTCGAATCCCTCCGGGCGCGCCATTAACACCAAAGGCTTACAAGGAATAAACCCTGTAAGCCCTTTTTCTATTTTGCTACCATTTTGCTACCAAAAACTTTTTTTTCCAACTTATAAGCCGATTCAGGATTAACTGGTTTCATTAAATGAGCGTACACTTTTAAAGTTACAGTTGGATCGGCATGTCCAAGTTGAGATTGAATATATTTGATATTTTCGCCCTGCTCAATCAA
>JAFDJC010000318.1 GCA_019307665.1 Deltaproteobacteria bacterium
CAGCGGAGACACAGAGTTGAACATACTAATTGCAGAAGACGAGAAAGTATCCCTTCACCGGCTAAAGCATTTTCTGGAAGGATGGGGCCACAGGACCATTCCAACGCAGAACGGTCTTGAAGCGCTAGAAAATTTCCTTTCAGAACAAGTGGATATAGTAATTACCGACTGGATGATGCCGGAGATGGATGGACTGGAGCTTGTACGGCACATAAGAGGCAGGGGAGAGGGCAAACCATATGTCTATGTCATACTTCTCACAGCAAAGGGAGATAAAGGAGATATAGTCAACGCCCTGGAGGGGGGAGTAGACGACTACATTGTCAAACCTTTTGACCCAAGTGAACTCCGGGCACGCGTTAATGTCGGAGAACGCATGGTAAGACTTGAAAGAACCCTGAAGAAATACAGCGATGGTCTTGAAAAAATAGTGCGCAGGCAGACCGGCATAATCCGGCGGACACAAGAGGAGACCATCATCAGGCTGCTCACAGCTCTTGAATCAAGGGACGAAGAAACAGGCGGGCATGTCCGGCGTATTGCACTATTTAGCGCTATTCTGGTCAAGGCTGCGGGATGGCCGCAGGATCGGGTTTACGACCTGCGCCTTTCTGCCCCGATGCATGATATCGGGAAAATCGGTATACCGGATAATATACTCCGCAAACAGGGAAAGCTGACCGAAACGGAGTTTGAAACCATTAAAACCCATACCACCATTGGTGCTGAGATTCTCAAGGACTCAAATTTGCCCATGCTTCAGATGGCTCATGATATAGCTCTCAGTCATCATGAAAAGTGGGATGGTACAGGCTACCCGGCGGGTTTTGCCGGGGAAGAGATACCCGCATCAGCCAGGGTCGTGGCTTTGGCCGATGTATACGACGCACTCAGTAATGATCGTTTCTACAGAAAAGCTTCCACGGAAGAACAGGTGCTGGATATAATGAAAAAAGGCCGTGGAACCCACTTCGATCCATACTTTTTTGACCTGTTTATAGATCAGCTACCAAAATTCAGGTTAATTGCCGCAGAAAATCCATAATGCCATGCCGGTTTATGTTAGTTTAACCGTTCACGGTTGACAGTTATCGGTTCACGGTTGAAAAAACCAAATAATTTTGAAATCAATAGCAGATAATTGCACCGATTAGCAACGCCAATCGTTGCATGGTTTTTGGAAAAACCGTGAACTGTGAACCGGCAACCGTGAACGGTTACAAGGAGTCATACCCGGAAATCGGCTTGATCAACAGGAGGGAAAATTTGTGATCGATGAATTAAATAAAAAAGTTGAAGAAAAGCAAGCGCTGATTAACAGCATTAAAAGCGAGATGGGCAAGGTTCTTGTGGGGCAGCACTACCTGGTGGAAAGGCTTTTAATCGGGCTTTTTACAAAGGGCCATATTTTAATCGAAGGTGTTCCGGGGCTTGCCAAAACAAGCGCTGTCAAGGCCCTGGCGGACACTGTTATGGCGAAATTCAAGCGAATCCAGTTCACTCCGGATCTTTTGCCTGCCGACCTTATAGGCACGGAGATATTTCGGCCAAAAACCGGCGATTTTACAATTAAAAAAGGCCCCGTCTTTCACAATATAATCCTGGCCGACGAGATCAACCGCGCTCCTTCCAAAGTGCAGTCCGCCCTTCTTGAAGCCATGCAGGAAAGACAGGTAACAATTGGTGATACCACTTTTCCCCTTCCTGATCCCTTCCTTGTTATGGCAACACAAAATCCCATTGAGCATGAAGGAACCTATCCATTGCCAGAGGCCCAGGTGGACAGGTTCATGTTGAAAATCAATATCGATTATCCTGATAAGGCCGAAGAAAAAGAGATAATGAAGCGGATCGGCTTTGAAGATCATGTGAAGGTGAATCAGGTAATAGCATCCAGCCAGATAGATGATATGGAGTCTCTTATAAGATCCATCTATATGGATGAAAAGCTCATGGATTACATTGTGGACATTGTTTTTGCCACAAGAAAGCCCGAGGATTTCAACATTGATATTGCACAATACATCCAGTTCGGCGCTTCTCCCAGGGCCACAATATATTTAAGCCTGGCCGCCCGTGCCTACGCCTTTCTGCAGGGCAGAGCCTATGTAACCCCCCAGGACATAAAAAAGGCGGCACCGGATATCCTGCGCCACAGGATAATCCTGACTTACGAGGCGGAAGCTGAAGATATAACCACCGAGCAGATTATAGGAAATATTTTCGATTCTGTTGAAGTTCCATGATTTCACCTGAACTTATTAAAAAAATAAAAAAAATACACATCAAAAGCAGGCGTCTGGTCAATACAATGATGGCAGGTCAATACAGATCCGTTTTTCGCGGGGCAGGTATTGAATTTTAAGAAGTTCGGGAATATACCCCGGGCGATGATGTGAAGAGTATAGACTGGAAAGTCTCGGCCCGCATGGGACGTCCGTATATAAAATTATATGGGGAGGAACGCGAGCTTGTTGTGATGCTTCTGGTGGATATGAGCGGTTCATGCGGTTTCGGTACAACAGATAACCTGAAAAAAGAGACTGCTGTTGAGATCGCCTCTATCCTGGCCTTCAACGCTATTCGCAACAGTGACAAGGTCGGGGCTATTCTCTTTACTGACGTAGTCGAAAAGTATATCCCTCCCAAAAAAGGCTCGGCACACGTGTGGCGTGTCATCAAGGAATTTTTTACTTTTGAGCCAAGGAACAGGGGGACTGACATAAAAAATGCCGTTCAGTACCTTGGCCGGGTTTTAAGGAAAAGGACAGTAGCATTTCTCATCTCCGACTATTTATCCGCTGATTATTCGTTTTCGCTGAAAATCGCCTCAAAAAAGCATGAACTGATCGGCATTTTGCTTTCAGATCCTGGAGAATTTAATCTTCCGGAAAAAGGCATTCTGCCTGCCTGCGATATGGAAACCGGGGAACTGCTTTTTTTTGATGCTTCCAGCAAAAAAACCAGGCAACAATTTGAATCCAGCAGAGTTGTTGAATACAATAACTCGCTGGAAATACTTAAATCGTCGGATATTGACTGTATCGAAATCAGCACCGCTGACTCTGCTGCCGATGCTTTAATAAAATATTTCCGGTACAGAGAGAAAAAGAGATAAAAATGCCTTATAAAACAAAATGCGCTTTACTCTTTTTTATGGTTCTCCTTTTTTCCGGATCGACCTATGCAAATGAAAACGGGAATGCAACACTACCGGATGTGACCGGGCAGATTAGTGACGGCGGTATAGAAAGCGCCCCTGAAATGACCGATATCTTTGACATAAAGCCTCTTGTCAAATTCGGCATCGATCCTGATCTTTTGCTTTATCTTATATATATAGTGTCCGGGCTGGTTATTACGGCTCTTATTATAGGTGCATTTATCCTAT
>JAFDJC010000109.1 GCA_019307665.1 Deltaproteobacteria bacterium
TAGCCCGGGGCAGGTTGTGCTTTATGACAGCCCGTCCCAATCTTTTGATATAATTTTTTAATAGTGCTTTTTTTTCCCCTCGAAAGTAACCGGCTTTGTCAAAGTCAATAATATGTATTTGGTGATTTTTATCAACGAGAACATTACCGGGATGCAGGTCCCTGTGATATATCCGATTGTCAATAAGGATTAAAATTTGAAGGGCAAGCTTTTTCACTGCACTCATTGCCGATTCAATATCCATCATGCTGAGTTGTGCGAGTGACAGTTGATTTTCAATTTCCCGTGTCACCAGCCACGCTGAATAAAAGGCAATTCCCCTGAATGCAAAACAAATCGGTTCAGGTACACTGATGCCGAAACCCCTTGCTCTTTCCATCTGCTCGTATTCCATTTTGGATCGCGGTTTGCCCAATTTTAAATAGAAGTGCTTTATAAAGTGACCGAAAAGGCCGCCTCTCATATAGTGTTTAATAACTACAGGCCCTATCCCGTCAAGTTGGATGCGTGTTACGGAAGCCCTGCCTTCAAGGCCTGAATCGACATTAATTTTTGAGCAAGTAAAATTTTTGATGAGTTTTTCATACTGTTTAGCAGTAAGGCTCAAGGTAGAGCCGACGTTGAATGAGTTGTATGTCCGACAGGTGATATGTTTCATTGTATTTTCAGAAGTTCCTTAATGGCATCTATTACCTTATCCGGCGAAAGATCTTTCATACATGCCTCTGTACCGGTTGGGCAGACATTTGAACCATGGGGACGGCATGGTTTGCAGTCAAGATCGGTTCTTTCAACTACCATCGACCTGTTTTTCCAGGGACCGTAACCAAATTCCGGGGAGGTCGCGCAAAATATTGCTACAGTGGGCACTTTAAATGCCGAACTCATATGGAGTGACATGCTGTCATTGCAAACCGAGAGTTTGGCATTCTTCATGACATACATAGACTCAGAAATACTGGTTTCGCCGGACAGATCTACAATATCAAGTCCCTTGGCAACAGATTCACCTACGTCCTTGTCGGATAGCGCACCAAGAAGGACAACCGGTATTCCCATGTTTATCAGGAAATGTGCAATTGATCGGTATCCCTGCCAGTGCCACATCTTGGTTTTCCAAACACTTCCCGGTACGAGTACGGCATACTCCCCTGCTTCCGGCATACGCTCTTTTATATTTTGACTTATTTCTTCTTTGGCCGGAGCAAACAATCGCATTTCAGTGTCAAATGATTCGACAGGCGATTCATTGGAAAGGATTGACAGGTTGCGAATAACATCATGTTCTTCTAAATCCCGTTTTCTTTTTTCATGGTATACAAAAGAAAGACTCGCATCCTCGCACCCTGTTCGTTTGGGGATTCCGGTAAGCCGTACCAGTAAAGATGTTCTAAAAGAACGATGAAGTGAATAGACTTTCGCAAATTGCATTTTTCTTATCTTTCGGCTCATCCTGATAAGTCCCGGAAGACCTGAGTCTTTACCCCGCTTATCATAACTGATCACCCCGGAAAGCAAAGGATCTCGTTTTACCAGGGAGGACGATAAAGGTGTTGTCATCATCCATATCCGGGCTTTTGGATAGAGCTTGTTAAGGCCGCTTATCACGGGTGTAGAAAGGATTGTGTCTCCTAAAAAACTTGTCTGAACAAGAAGTATATTCATTTCTGGTTTCCAAAAAAAAAGGCTGCGCTTTTCTTAAAACTAGAACCACAAATAATTTAAAAATCGTACTTGATCCCTGCTCCTATAAAGTTTGAACCCCCACTAACCCCATTCATAGTACCAAACATTCCTGACCTGTGATGAACTCTTAATATGGCATGCCATTCAGAAAGTTGTGGAAGAGCAAAAGTTATTTCAAATAACAGATAATTTAAAAACTTGGACGAATTATAATCAAGTCCGTGATTTATTGCATGCTGATTAATTTCTACCGGAGGTTCTTTGGTGGCATAAGACAATCCTTCCCCAAATGCAAAACTTGTTATTAAATATCGGTTCCATGGAAATTTCAGCCACCTTAATATTAAAAGCACATTGTATTCCTCATGTGTGCTATAACCTGAATTCTGTTTTTCATAAGACTGGCCTTCTGCCCAGTCCCACCCCGGGTCACCGCAGGCAGAGCATGAGCATGAAAACCTTTCAAAGCCCCAGTGTTTCACAAACTGACCTTCTGCTTCAAGGCTTAGACTGTTCTTGTACCTCCACAATTCCTTTCCTACTGCCAAAGCTAGAAGTCGTGAGTCGACCAATTCGGCGCCACCTTCTCGAATAATTTCAAGCAAATAAGTCTCTTCGCTTGAAGCATGGGCTCCATAAACACTTACAAACCAGCCCTTTTCTGAAACCGCCAGAACATCATGAGCCATGAAAAAAACTAAAATAAAAAAACTTAATAATATTGATTTAATGCAACATATTAGTGCGTCATGTGAAATTTTCCGAAATGATGTATTCAGTAACTATCTCCTTTACTTAATCGAGGTAAACTCACAGCCATGCTGTAGGACAATAACTGTTTGACGTTTATGGAAATATAATAAAGCTTCTCCAAAAGTGAACCGCTCAAAGTACACAAGAGGAGAAGCTTTATGAAAGTAAAAAAAAATAGCTTAAATCATACAAAGTGGGATTGCAAGTACCATATCGTATCGTCCAACACCAAAAATGGTCATCAATCACATCCCTTGAATCCGCTTAAAATTCTTTTGTAGCTCACTTCACTTATCGCTATAAGTTATTTTAAGGTAGTTTAAGTGCGGATATTTTAATTCTAACAAAATCTCTTGACAATAAGGCGCAATAAAAGCTTAAACAAACTTTTGCTAACATTAGTGTTTTTTGAGAAACAGGACACAGATGAATATGAGAACATCAGTAGGGCAAGATGGCAGATATGCAAAATCTATTTTTTTGATTATATTATTTTTTTTACTTCCACAGGACATTTATGCAGAAAGAATATTTTTCGCAGGATACAAAGATGGTTTTTATATAAGGTCAGAGGAAGAGGGTGGTATGGAATTGCGCCTGGGAGGTGCTTTTCAGGTTGATTACCAGCTTTTCGGCGAGGATGAAAGGGCTGATAACGGTTTTGACATTCGCAGGTCCCGTCTTACTTTTCGGGGAACTCTGACCCGGTATTTCAAGTTTGGCCTTGAATACGAATTTCAGGGAAATGACACAAAACATTTGATTGATGCATACGGTGAAGCGGTCTATGGTCTTCACTCGCTAAGATTTGGTCAATTCAAAGAGCCTTTTAGTCTGGAATGGCAGACAAGAGACAAGGGTTTATATTTTGCCGAACGTTCCATGGGGTATTACCTCACTCCGGGTCGTGATATTGGGACCATGCTTAGCGGGTCATTTTTTGATCAATCTTTCTTATACGCAACAGGCATATTTAACGGCAATGGGGTGGATGGCTCGACTTTAGGAAATCAGCGCGATGACCCCGAATTCTCTACCCGTCTTGTATATGCGCCTTTTAAAAATTGGGATATAAGATTTCTAAATTCTTTTCAGATCGGTGCATCAATGACTTATTCCAAAATCGAACTCAACAACGTGAACCTGAAAGTAAAAAGCACAGGTATGGCATCGAGCCGTCGTAGTATATACGTTCTGCTTCAAAATACAAAATTCGGTGTATTGCGGGATGTTGACAGCAGAAATAGGCTTGGCCTTGAAACAGCATGGGCCATAGGCCCTTTTGCGTTGCAGGGTGAATATATGATGCTAAGGTATAAAGATCTCGTACCATCAGGCCATAATAAAAGAGACGCTGATTTTTCTTCCTGGTATGCGAGTGTTCTATTTTGCCTTACAGGGGAAGAGCTTGTTCTTTCAAACGGTGTCATGAAACCCTTGTATCCTAAGAATTTTTTTAATCCGGAAGAAGGCACATATGGCGCCCTCTGCCTTGCTGCACGCATAGAACATTTTTCAGGTGATGAGGACTGGATTACTGAAGGCGCTTTTGTTTCAGTAAGGGAAGCAGATGGTTTCAGTGTCGCGGCAAACTGGGTACTGTTTCCCATGCAGAGGTTTATTCTGGATTACACTTATACTGATTTTTCCGACCCGATTCGTTCAAGAGTTAAACCTGATGGAAGCATAGATTATATCAACAGAGTAAGTGTCGCGACATTAAGATTCAGCATAGATTTTTAGGAGTATAGATTCGAAATAAAATAAATCACAGGAGGAAAAAAGTATGAAAAAAAAATTAATAGTTGTAATAACGTTAGCATCTGTTTTTTTGCTTGGCGCGGCAGCTTTCGGGGCTTATCATCATGAAGGCGAAAGTGATGCGGCGAACTTTTTATCGGCTTATCCGGGAATGGCAGGTTCAAAACTCGACCATTGTGCATTGTGTCACTTGGGGGGCGAATATGAAAAACGAGAGGGTGTTTATGTAGAGCTTGGCAGCTGCCAATGGTGCCATTATTCATATGGGTATGATGGCAGCGGCAATATTGTTGATACCATGAATCAATACGGCCTTGATTATTATACAAACGGAAAAAATGCTGCGGCAATTAGTGCAATTGATGAGCTTGATTCAGATGGAGACGGGTTTACAAACAAGGTCGAAATTGAAGCTAAGCGATTTCCAGGAAACATCGATGATGATCCTGATAAAGTTGAAGCACCATATCGTGTTTATACAAAATCTGAAATTGAAGCAATGACAGCTCATACCCAGTTTCTTTTGATGAACACTTCTCGTTCAGGTGATTTTTATGCTGAGTACACCGGCGTGCCGATGGAAAACCTTCTGAGTGATGCCGGGATTCTTGATTCTGCCACAGGAATTACCGTATACGCGCCTGATGGATGGTCTAACTACCATCCCCTGGAAGAAGTAGATGATGCTGAAATATACCATGTCAAAGGCACATATCCTGAATCTTCGTATTATAAGGCAGAGGATTCTGATGACTGGTGTGACTATAGCGCTTCGTCCTGCACGGGGCGAGGTAACGGTGACCCCATCAATGTTGATGGAGGCCTAAAAATGATCCTTGCTTATAAACGAGAAGGGGTAGCTCTGGATAAGGGCATACTAGATGATGAAAATAGACTTGACGGTGAAGGGCCGTTTAGAGTTGTTGTGCCTCAAAAGAACCCGGGTCCGCCGGACCAATCCAGCAAATCAGATGATCAGAATGTTACATGGCCATACACTTATGACTGGGATCATAATGCCGGATCCTGTTCACGCAGCGCAACCATAATCAAGGTAGAACCTCTGCCGGAAGGGACAACCGATATAAACATTCTGGAAGCCGGCTGGGATTATATTGATGACGATAAAATTATTGTTTATGGTGCAATAAGAGAAAGTAGCAGCACTGAAAATCCCACAGGAACTTCTTCCTCCGACAGCGAATCAGACGATG
The DNA here is from genome assembly GCA_019307665.1 of Deltaproteobacteria bacterium. GTDB lineage: Bacteria > Desulfobacterota > Desulfobacteria > Desulfobacterales > SURF-7 > JAFDJC01. The sequence continues at coordinate 5,415 of JAFDJC010000109.1, forward strand.
ACAATGGCATTTGTTTTATCGGGTCTCTGTATTAAAAAACTGTCCCGCATGACATATAGGCACACCAGGATTAAAAAGCAGGGCTGTATGGCCCTGCTTTTGATTTTATTCACATCATCTATTTAAAATGACCGCGCTTTAGAGTTTTATGCTGGATATTCTTGACATGAGTATACTAATTAACGCATTGTATTTAAGTATAATAAGAAAATATGCGGCTTTACAAGTAAAGGAAATATAGGATGGCAGAATCGCGATTTTTTCGTATCTTTATTTATATACTGGTCTTAATTTTTCCAGTACTTTCCAATCTTATTCCGCACACAGGAAGTGTTGTCTTGGTATTACTGACCCTCGCAGGACTTCCGTTCTGTTTTTCTTCGAAAAATCGGCCTCAAATATCAGGGAAAGAAAAAGCCGTCATGTGGGCATTTACCGTTTTTTTTGCCGTATACCTTTTTTCTTTTATTTTAAATGGTCTTTTTGGAAATCTTGAAGATCCAAGGTTAAAATATCTTGATCATAGAGTACGACTGCTGTTTATTATTCCGATCTTTTTTCTTCTTCAACGCGTCAAAATTGAACAGAAGGTATTATGGTATTCTGTTTGTGCAGGGGCTGCTGTCGCAGGTGTGTATGCCGTTATCAGCAGGTTCTGGTTGTCGCCCGGAGTACGGGTAGGCGGCTCATATCATAGTATCGCGTTCGGTGATTTAACAATCGTCATGGCATTTATGAGTCTTGCGGCCATCAATTTTTTTCGACAAAAACATAACGCGTATGCTGTTATCCCCATAGCTGTTTTTCTTTTAGGTGCCATTGCCAGCCTGCTATCCGGGTCAAAGGGTGCCTGGATCGCTTTTCCGGCTTTTGCGGTTATTATTTTTTTCTATCTGGGAAACCTGATCAGCATATGGCCGCGTGTATTGATATGCATAACTGCATGCATTGTATTATTTTCTGCTTATAATATACCGGGCACGGGGGTTGCAGAGCGTATTCAGGGAATGAAAAAGGAGTTAAGCGATTATCAGGCAGACCATCGCAGCAAAAACAGCATAGCCGAGCGCATGGAAGGATGGAAGGCGGCATGGAATATTTTCAAGCAGCATCCTTTTACTGGCGCAGGGGTGGGCAATTTTAAATCGATTGTTCTGAGGATGATTGATAAAGGAGAAAGAAGTGATATTATCGCCAGATACAGCCAACCTCATAGCTTGTATTTTTATGTTATGGCAGAATGCGGCATCATAGGGCTTCTGGCCATATTAAGCGTTTTTATTGTTCCGCTATGGCTGATGTTTTCCTTTGCAAGGAAGAGCTACCCCCAAAGAGATATTGCGTATGCGGGTATGATACTTATCATCGGTTTTATGCATTTTGGTTTGACAGAATCGATATTTGGAAGGAATATTAACATCGGTTTTTATGTGATCATGCTGGCAGTTGTATTATCAAATTTGGGTATTCATGCAGGTAGTAAAAGGCTTGTTGAAAACCGATGAAAATTAATTCGATTATAAACCGGCATATTTTCAAGCAGCTGGTTCCTCTTTTTGCCATCAACCTGTTTTTTTTCTCTTTTGTTTTACTGATGAAACAGATGCTTGAAATGACAAACTTCATTGTCAACTATGGGGTCGGTATTACATCTTTTTTACTTATGCTGGTTTATTCTTTGCCGTCATTTCTGATCTTTATCATTCCAATGTCGGTTATGATTTCCATTCTTCTCGTTTTTCTTCAGATGTCCAGTGAGAATGAGATTGTTGCCCTTAGCAGCAGCGGTTTAAGTATATATGGATTGCTTCCGCCGGTCATTATTTATTGTTTGATGGGGTGCATACTTACCGGATTTATGACATTTTACGGCATGCCCAGGGGACAGACTGCTTTAAAAAGTCTTCTGTTCAATGTTATTTCTTCCAATATTGAAATCGGACTAAAGGAAAGAACGTTTAATGACAAGTTCGAAGATGTTATGATTTATATCAATAAAATCGATCCTAAAAACCATGAACTGCTGGATGTTTTTATTGAAGACCAGAGAACCAGGGGTGTTGCCAGTACCATAGTAGCTCCCAGCGGAAGGGGCATGCTCGGACCATTGAAACAGGCTTTTTATTTGAAGTTGAAAAACGGAAGCATTATCCAGACCGGTCTGGATAAGCGATCAGCCCATTCGATTCATTTTGATACTTATACACTGAAACTGGATCTAAACCAGGCTGTTTCTAAAAACAGGGAAGCAACAAAAGATGAAATCGAAATGAGTTTTAGTGAAGTGAGGGAATATTTAGAGAATACAGATGACCATGGGAAACAATACACAAAAGTGTTGATGGAGTTTCATAAGAAATTTTCTTTTCCCCTTGCTTGTCTCGCGCTTGGCATTCTTGCCGTACCGTTAGGTGTGCAGACAGAATCATCAAAAAAAACAACAGGACTAGGCATTGCGCTCATTTACTTTCTGCTCTATTACCTGTTGCTGTCAATCGGCTGGGGATTAAGTGAATCCGGTATATATCCTCCCTTTATAGGCATGTGGACGCCTAATGTTTTTATGACCATACTCGGTATTTATCTTTTGGTGAGGGTTGCAAATGGCCGGTCGACGAATGTATTATTTTTTTTCAGTGCAGCGAAAAATTTTATTCTTAGTCGACTGTGGCATAATAAAACAGATTAAATGAAGATATTAAACAGATACATAATCAAAGAGATTTTCAAATATTTTACGATTGTACTGATCGTTGTCATCGGAGTTTTTGTTTCAGTGGATTATCTGGGAACAATGGATAAATTTATGAGAGCAGGCATGCCACTTTTAAAAGCCTTTGGATATGTACTGCTCAGAGTACCGTTTATGGTCGCCCAGTTGATACCGGCTGTTATATTACTTACACTCATCATCGTGTTTGGTTTAATGAATCGGAATAATGAGATTCTGATTTTAAAAAGCAGCGGTATAAGCGTATTCTACTTTTTCAGATCAATACTTGTGACCGGTTTTATATTGAGCATATTTCTTTTTTTGCTATCGGAAATTATCGTTCCCATCACTTTTTCCAAGACAAACAAGATCAAAAAAAATGAAATAAAAAAAACGCAATCGCTTGTCACTTCAAGGAAAAAAAACATTTGGACTAAAGGCAACAGAAAAATTACCCATATCAAATATGCGAAGCCAAAAGACAACAGTATTTTTGGAATAAGCTTCAATACTTTTGATGATGACTTTAATCTTACCAAAAGAATTGAAGCAAAAAAGGGAATATTCAAAAACGGCAAGTGGCTTTTAGATAATGTCATGTTGCTCTCCCGTGAAAAAGAGACTGGAAACTACAACGTGGTATTTTTTGATAAAAAGTACGAGGACCTGGACATTCTTCCGGAAGATTTGGAACGTGTAATGAAAAAATCTAGTGAAATGGGCTTTACGGAACTTCTGTCATACATAAGGAAGGTTGAAGAAGAAGGTTATGACGCCACAAAGTACAAAGTCGATCTTCATGCAAAAATTGCTTTTCCGTTTGCCTGCATTATTATGAGCCTGATAGGTGTTGGCGTGGCTGTGAAAAGTAAGCAGAATAAAAATATTCCTTCAGTCGCTACAATAGGTATCGGGATCGCGTTTCTATACTGGATACTTTACAGTTTCTGTTTACCCCTGGGCTATGGTGAAATCCTCCCGCCTTTTGTTGCTGCCTGGGCTGCAAATATTATATTTTTATGTTTTGGGTTATACATGATGCTAAACATCAAATATGAAAACTGATAAAAATATTAAGGTATTACATATAGACTCTGAAAGAACCTGGCGAGGAGGCCAGCAGCAGGCGGCATATTTGCTGGAAGGCATGCATAAAAGGGGATATAAAACCGCCCTTGTTTGCCGGCCGGGTTCAGACTTCGAGACATACTGCCGTTCAAAAGATCTACCGGTTTTTCCAATCCCAATGGCAGGAGAAATCGATTTTTTTTGCGGTTATAAAATAGCCGGCATTTGCCGAGCCCACAGATTTACAATTTTGCATCTTCATTCAGCACATGCCGTAGCAACAGGGCTGTGGGCAAAACTTTTCCACAGGTCTTTAAAACTGATCGGTGTCCGTCGTCGCGTTGGTTTACCTATTCGAAAAAATATTTTCAGCCGCTTTAAATATAATACACCAATGCTGGATCGGCTTGTGTGCATTTCAAAAAAAATATATGAGGTGGCAAAAGAAGATGGCATACCTGAAGACAAGTTGCGGGTCATATATTCCGGAGTTGATTTAAAAAAATTTGATAATGATTTTCCTGATCAACACTTTAAAAAAGAACTTGGCATTCCTGAAAACCATGTAGTGGTCGGCACGGTGGCTGTCATGGAATGGACCAAGGATTATCCGAATCTACTGAAAGCAGCGAAAAAGGTTTTGGACAGGCAAACGAATGTCACTTTTTGCGCTGTCGGAAGCGGTCCTGATGAACAGCAGGTTGTTGAGCTAAGGGAAGAATTGGGTCTTGGGAATCGTTTTATTTTAACGGGCTTTAGAACGGATGTAGGTAAATTTTTAAAGAGTTTTGATATTTTTGTTCATGCCTCCTGCATGGAAGGGCTTGGTACTTCTATTCTTGACGCTCAGGGAGCCGGCTTGCCGGTTATCGGGTCTTATGCAGGCGGTATACCGGAAATTATTCAAAGTCAGATAAACGGACTACTGGTTCCTGCTAAAAACTCCGATGCTTTAGCAGAGTCTATATTAGAACTGGTGAATAATCATACATTGAGAAAAGAACTTGGAAAAAAAGGGAAGGAAACCGTAGAGCGATTTTCCATTACCAATACAATTGAAAATAATTTGAATTTGTACAGGGAAGTCATTGCAACGGATTGATCACGAAATCAGTAGCGTTTTATATAGCTTTTCGGTTTTTAAAACAGTATCCTCGATTCTGAAACATGACGCGATACGTGACTTTGCATTTTCACCTAAGTTTTTACATAAAACAGGATCTTTAAATAAAGACAAGATCGCCCCGGCAATCGCCTTTGCATCTCCGGGCGGTACAATCAATCCGCTTTTATTATTTTCAATCAGTTCCGGACTGCCCCCTGAATTTGTCACAACAGGCGCCACGCCATAGGCCATAGCTTCAATGATCACTTTTGGCAGTCCTTCTCTTCGTAAGGCAGGGAGCACGGCTGTATTACATGCTGCCTGTAGCGCAGGCGCATCACTTCGAAATCCGGTAAGATGTATTTGATTTTTATATTTACTATTTTGAATCTGTTTAAGCAGTTTGGAAGAAGTCATATGGCCGACTAAAAGAAAGTGTATCGGAAGGTTGGAAGGGAGATGATCTGCTGCTTCAATGAGCACATGTATCCCCTTCCTCGGCCTGATGTTTGCCGTGCATCCCACGACGAATGCGTGTTTAGGAATTCCAAATTCCTTCAGATCCGATGGGTCATCCTGATACCAGTCAAGGCTGTGCCCTTTATATATTGTAACGGGCTTGTTCCTTGGGATTTGATGCCATAGGAGTCGCATTTTCAGAAAGTATCTTCTAACAGCTTCTGCCACGCAGATAATGCGATTCACTTTGGGGTTGAGATATGTCATCCATGACATTGGATTGAAAAAGCTGACATTGGCCACAATACCTCTGTAAGCGATAATTTTAACCGGTAAATTTATTGAGGCAAGAATTCCGTTTGATGCGGCTTTATTGTTAAAAAGATGCAGGATATCAATTTTGTTTTTCAGGATGACCGCCCTGATTTTCCTGATACCATTCAAATCAATTCGTTTTTTAAGCTCAAATGGTGTAACCTGAACTCCTGCATCGATTAATCGCTTAAAATGAGGCGCAGACTCAGGACACAGGATATGCATATTAAAGCCCCCTGTTTTTTTAAGCCCGATAAATGTTTCCGCTTCAGGTCTGTCGCTATGGCCTGTAATACAAAGTATCTGCATTGACTTATAGGTCCTTTGGCCTATGGCAGCCATTAGATTCGGCCAATTTTTTCACATTAAATTATGTCTTTAAATTTCAATCATATGCTGATAAAGTGTTTGAATAGTCTGCTATCGTATAAGAAAAAATGAGTATCATAGACAGCATATAGAGCAAAAATGAAAAATAATCCAACACTTTCAATTTCGATTATTACATATAATGAAGAAAAAAATATCGGAGACTGCCTTGCATCTGTATCGGAAATAGCGGATGAAATTGTTGTGCTGGATTCAATTAGTACAGACAGGACCGAAGAAATATGCCGAAAAAACCCGAAAGTGACTTTTTATCAACATCCATTTGACGGCCATATTCAACAAAAAAACAGAGCTCTTGAAAAATGTTTATCTGAATGGATCCTTTGCATAGATGCAGATGAACGCGTTAGCAGGGAACTGGGCCGGTCAATAAGAAAAATATTAGATAAAAATCCTGATATTGCAGGAGTCAAATTTCCAAGGCTTTCTTTTCATATGCATCGGTATATTCGACATGGGGGCTGGTATCCGAATGCCAGATACCGTCTCATTCGAAAAGGTATGGCTTACTGGGGAGGTGAGAATCCCCATGACAAATTATTACTTAAAGGCAAAGGGAAAAAGATCAAGGGTGATTTGATACATTATACGGCCACTGATTTGTCTGATTCAGTTAAAACAATAAACCAATTTTCAAGCATCACCGCCCTGACCCGATACAATAAAGGTAAAAAGTATCGACTGTGGCGGCTTTTATTGAAACCGGTCAGTAAATTTTTTGAAATTTATATTTATAAACATGGTTTTCTTGATGGAATTCAAGGCTTTATCATTGCGATCAGCTCGTCATATTCATCTTTTCTTAAAGAGGCGAAGCTGTTTGAACTGAGTGTGCTAGGTTCTGATAAGCCGAGCAACCTGTCTTCCCTGTTTGAGAAAAAAAATGACAGTGATAGACCTTGACCTGTTGAATGAATATATAAAGATTTCAATTGTTAAATGAAGAATATGCGATCCGTAATAGAAACTCTTATGACAGATGACGGTAAAGGCTGTTTTCCGTCTTTTGCCTGGTTTCTTTATACAGTATCCCTGTGCTATCAGTTTTTGTCCAATATTCGCACGGCATTATATGAAAAGGGAATTTTCAGGGCAAAAAAAATGCCTTGCACCGTTATTTCCATCGGTAACCTGGTTGCAGGCGGAACCGGAAAAACACCTATGACAATCTATCTGGCTGAGCTTGTTAAAAAAACGGTAACAGACCGGTTGTTATCAGCAGGGGATACAGAGGCGGGGCTGAGAAAAGCGGTGGAATTGTGTGTGACGGTAAGAGTGTTCTGATGGATGCGGGTACAGCCGGCGATGAACCCTACATGATGGCAAAAACGCTAAAAGACGTGCCGATCCTGGTGGGTAGCAACAGGTTGCAATCATGCTCGATAGCATTGCAAAAATTCAATCCTGATTTAATTATTTTAGATGATGCTTTCCAGCACTTAAAACTTTTTCGGGATATCGATATTGTACTTCTGGACCACTCAAAACCCTTAGGAAATCAGAGGTTCCTGCCGAGAGGCCCTTTAAGAGAGCCCGTCAGTGCGTTAAAAAGGGGCAGTGTTTTTATCACTACTCGATCCAGAACCTCATCGGTTAATTGGCCAAAAGAACTTGACGCTGTTTTAAATGGGAAACCGATTTTTTTTACAACACATCGACCGTATGTCAGTAGTATAGAGTTCGGAATCACGAGCGTTCTAAGCAGGAATATAAATACCGGCGATCAACTGAATATGGATGTTTTTAAAGGAAAGAAGGCGTATCTGTTTTCCGGCATTGTTCGAAACAGCGACTTCAGAGCCTCCATCCTGGAGTATGGTTGCATAGAAGTTGGGTTTTCGGAATTTCCGGATCACCATTTCTATAGCCCAAAAGAGATGGAGACAATTTTTCACAATGCGGAAAAAACCGGTGCAGAAATGCTTGTTACAACTGAGAAAGATTTTGTGCGGATCAGCAAAGCAATTTCGTGGCCTGTTGATATTATCGTAGTCGGTGTTAAAATCAGTTTTAAAGAAGATTCTTCTTTATTTGACAGTTTTATTAATAAAAATTTGAAATAGATTTCAGATTTGAAATAGATTTCAGATTCCGGATATCCGGGTTAGGTGCTTTTGTATGAAACAGTATGTTGTTTTAATAATAGCGGTTTTTTCAGTATTTTTCATGGCTTGTGGCAGCGTAGAAACTGTGTCAAGTGTTTTTGACGGCTTTCCACATGGAAAAAGAGAGATCAATAAAGGCACTGTGATGTATAAAAAAGGCTGTTACCGGCAGTCCTTAAGGCACTTTTACAGAGCCCATGAAATTTTTTCGGCGTCAGATGATCTTGAGGGTGTTGCCTTGAGCCTGAACAGTATTGGGAATATTTATATGACTGCCGGTAATGCAGCAAAGGCTGAGATGTATTATGAAGAGGCCTTACAAATATATACCAGGATCAACAATCGAAATGGGATTATGCAGGCGCTTTCAAACCTGTCTGCAGCAATGATTGATACGGAGAGGTTCGAATCAGCGGGAAAAACGCTTGACCGTCTTGAAGACATGGTGAAGCAAAAAGACGATCTGTATGTTTCTTACTTAAGAAACAAGGGGATTTACTTCTTAAAGCAAAAGGCTTATATCAAAGCTGAAAAGGCTCTTAACTTTGCTTTAGACGTGATATCGAACAATGATTTAACAGAGACGGCTTCTGTTAATTTTGCCATGGGAAACCTAATGATGAAAACAGAGCGTATTGAAGAGGCAATAGATTTTTTTATGGCAGCACTCTTTGCAGATAAAAAGACAGGATTTAGTACAGGTATCGCCTGTGATCTTGAAGCATTGGGAAGAGCTTATTTTCTAATCGAAAAGAATGATGAAAGCGTTGATTTTTTCAAACGAAGTATAAAAATTTATGCAATGACAGGAAACAGGGAGAAAGTTGAAACAATTGCAGAACAGCTTGCTATTGCTTCAAAAAGGTCTGGTATTGATACAGGCGTTACAGTCCAATTCGTTAAAAAGTGGGCGGAAGGGGATGTGTTAACATCTTTTTACAACATCACCGCTGATTTTGAAATTTTGACGCAGGTTTGGAAAGGAGAATGCCATTGAAATTTCTTGTCCCACAGGAAGAGGTCTGAGAGTTTCAATAAATACGCCTCCTGTGCTGATGTCTTTTATAAAATCCCTGTAAACTCTATCCTGCGTAGAATAATCTACAGACATAAAAAAAGGTTTTCTAATATAAGTCCTTTTTTCTTCTTTCTGCGAATTGCCTGGACTTTTACCATCTTTTTTCTCACCGGGAAAATAGTCGAAATCAATTTTTGAATCGCCCATAATTTTCAATCTGCTCTTTGCTGTTACTTTTTTGTTAGTAAAGCCGTAAACACAGATATGTCAATATCTTTTCTTGCCAACTTAAAAAGCATATAAAATTTTTTAACAAATGTCAAAAAAAAAGAATATTTATTAACTACCTGTATTCACGGTAGTCAACATTGTAAATTTTCATTTTGTAGGAAAAGATGCGGATTGTAGTTTCAACTGTCTTTGCGGCAACAGAAACATTTCCCCTGGAATTTTTAAGAGCGTCAATAATCATTTCCCTTTCAAGGCCTTCTACCGCTTTCTTCATTGAACGGGAAGGGATTGTGTTGGATTCGATTCCTGTCTGAATGCTAGGTGGGAGATGATAGCTGTGAATAACACCTTCTTCGCACAAAAGGACAGCGCGCTCAATGCAGTTTTCCAACTCTCGCACGTTGCCGGGCCAGTGATATTCCATAAACATATCTATTGTTGGTGTTGATAATCTTTTAACACTTTTGTTGTTCGCTTTTGCATATTTTTCAAGGAAAAAATCGGCGAGAAGCACTATGTCTGTTTTTCTTTCACGAAGGGGTGGAATATAAATAGGGAAAACATTCAGGCGGTAATAGAGATCTTCCCTGAAGCTTTTTTCTTCCACAGCCATTTCAAGATTTTTATTTGTGGCGGCTACAATACGAACATCAATTTTGATTGTTCGATATCCTCCAACCCTTTCAAACTCCCTTTCCTGGAGGATTCTAAGTAGTTTGACTTGAGCATTGAGCTCGATGGAACCTGCTTCATCAAGAAATATGGTTCCCTTGTTTGCGATTTCAAATTTCCCTTTTTTTTGATTTATTGCTCCCGTAAAGGCGCCTTTTTCATGTCCGAACAGTTCACTCTCAACTAGATTGGATGGTAATGCAGCACAGTTTACTTTTACGAAGGGTTGTTTGGACCTGTCGCTGTTGTAATGAATTGAGTTGGCAACAAGTTCTTTACCGGTTCCGGATTCTCCACGAATCAGTACTGTAGCATTGCTTTTCGAAACTTGTGATATCATTTGATAAACTTCACGCATTTTGTTGCTGTTACCGATAATATTGTTAAAGCGATACTTGTTTTCCAGCTCGTACTTGAGCCTTTTATTCATATCCTTTAAAATTTCTTTTTCCATCTGGATGGCTTCAAGGTTGATCACCTGTTTTGCAATCATGGTGGCAACAACAGAGAGCAGTTTTTTACCTTTTGTTAGAGAAAATGACGCATCAAAAGGTTTGTCAACACTCAATGCGCCTATCACCTGCTTGTCTTTTTTTATTGGTACGCATATAAATGAAAGATCACCATGGCCGGATGATTTTCTTGATGTTGTTTTATTCAGAAAAAGCGGTTCTTCGCTTATCCGGGGCACCGCAACCGCTTTTCCTGTCTGGATGACCTGGCCTGTGATGCCCTCACCTGGTTTGTATTTTCCTTTATTCTGAGCGGATTTGGAAATACCGTGAGCAACTTCTATAGCAATTTCATTTCTTAGGGGATTTAGAATTGATATGGTACCGCGTACCATATTCATGGAGTTCGACAATATGTCAAGAACCTTGTAAAGGCTTTTTTTAAGGTGCAAGTGTTCATTCAGCGAATCGCTAATTTTATATAAAAGCTTGAGTTCTTCTATTTCCTGTTTTTTGTCTTTATTCTTCATAGTCGCATTCAGCACATGAGATACAGTCGAGAATTAAACTTTTAAGCTTATATTGAAGAACAGAATAAGAATAATATGCTTTTGCTATTTTATAATTATGTTCCACCATTTCAATACATTTTTCAATGTCTTTAAGAATTTCTTTTGTTTTTATGACCGAACTCTCGGTGACGAAACCATCGATTTCGACTACAGAAAAGCCTTTTGGCTTAATATCCACAGAATAGATTGAATAATTGTTAACAACAATCGGTTTCCGAAAATATATGGCTTCCAGGAAAGCATTACCGAAGCCTTCAAAATTGGATGGATACGTTATAAGGTCGGCATGGGGATAGATATCATCAAGTGTATATATTTTTTGCCCGGAACTGGTCAACCCTCTGCGCTCTCCGATAATCTCAGAAACAAAAACAGTGTCCACTTTCATAATTTTGGAGTATTCACGTACCCTGGTTTCATAGCCATATCCCTCGTCACCTGAGGCGTGTGAGATGACAAGCTTTGCTTTCATATTCAACCTGCTGACCAGTTCGATTGCATGTTCAATACCTTTTCTTTTTACTACTCTTGTTGGCTGAAGGATCAGCAGTTCATCCTTCCTCACACCTAATGCTTCACGAACATCAGAGGCATAATCGTCTGTAGGTTTAGGCAGATTTTCAAAATCCATAACATTTGGAATAATCGTACTCGATATACCTGTTCTGAGACTCAACTGGTTGGAAGCCGAAGAGTTGATCACGACGTGCTGGATGGAGGGAAGATGCGGGGGAAAGGCCATATTCAAGTATTCCCATACACCATTGGATAAAAAATGCTGTCTTTCCCAGAAAAAATCGTGATGATGAGCAATGGTGGGCATTCCGATTTCCGAAATAACTTCTGTTAGCGCTATGCCTAATGGTATATTCAGCGGAATGGTTAAGACATTTTGAGGTACGATAATATTAATGTCGAATTTGGCTATGAACTTATAGAGATGGTCTTTTATTCTGCTTTTAATCTCATAAATTTTCTGGGTAATATAGCGCCCCCTGAGAGTAACACCAAAGCAGTTTTCGTGAATATCTTTTATTACAGGACTGGAAAAATGTGCTTCTTCAAGAAGATATGATCGTTCAGGCGGTGTATCAAGCTCTCCCGCCATGAAATAAGTTGTGAATCCTTGATTTTCAAAAACTTTTGCCCATTTGGCTGTCTCAAGAGAGACCCCGTCGGTCCCTGCAAGTCTTGTTGAAATAAACCCGACATTTTTATTTTTATTGCAGGAAAAACAGTCTTTCATGGCAAGCTCCTTCAGTTTCGGATTTTTAATTGGGAAAGTATAATGCGCAGAAAAAATGGATTTCTGACATATTTGTATAAAAATATCATAACATAGAAAGATAAGCAAGTTTTGATTTCATTTCATCTTGACAATTCAGGTGTGCCAAGAATAAAATTGCTAAAATAGGTGCTGAATATATACTCACCAATAGAATATTATAAAAATCGGCACTTTGGGTATCCCTAATTCTTTAATTTAAGCTGCCAAGCCAAATAAAAAGAGAGAGGTGGCCTTCCATGAAAGCAAGAAAAGCGGTTTTTTCAGGAAGCTGGTATCCTTCCGGTGCCGACGAATGCGAAAAAGAGATAAAGCAGTTTCTGGCGGATAAGAGCATGCATGCCTGCCTTAAAAAAGATATCAAGGGCGGTATTGTACCCCATGCCGGCTGGTATTTTTCAGGAAGCATTGCGTGCAATGTCATTAATTGTTTGACAAAAGAAGAACCACCTGACGTTATTTTTATTTTTGGAATGCATCTTCACGCCGACTCATCTCCATACATAATGCTCGAAGGATCTTGGGAGACCCCATTCGGCGAACTGCCCATAGCCGGAGGCGTAGCGTCTGATTTGGCTGATCAGTTCAACTTTATGATTGAAACAACTACCGACTTTACGCAGGACAATACCATTGAGCTCCAACTGCCGTTTGTTAAGTATCTGTTCGACGATGTAAAGATTGTGCCTGTGGGTGTGCCGCCTTCTGATTTATCAATTAAAATCGGTAGATATGCAGCTAAAATTGCAGAAAAACATGGTGTTACTGCAAAAGTCATCGGTTCCACGGATCTGACCCATTACGGATCAAACTATGGATTCTCCCCAAAAGGATTGGGAAGCCAGGCCCATGAATGGGTTCGAACCGAGAACGATCGAAGTATCATAGATGCCATGCTGAGGATGGATGCTGAAGAGGTATTGGAGCAGGCAGAAAATAAGCGTAATGCCTGTTGTGCAGGTGCTGCAGCCGCGGCAATATCTGCAGCAAAAAGCCTTGGCTCACAAGGCGCTGAATCCGTTGCCTATACTACCAGCTATGAAAAAAGCCCGGGAGAGAGTTTTGTCGGCTATGCGGGTGTTGTTTTTTAATATCCCATTTTTTTAATATCAATGACGCGTTAGTGCCCCCGAAACCAAAGGAATTTGTCATAGCATAATTGATGGCTTGTTTGCGGGACGTGTGCGGAACATAGTCCAGGTCACATTCATCACCGGGGTTGTCAAGGTTTATTGTGGGAGGAATAATGCCGGTGTGTATTGTTAGGGCAGTGAAGGCAGTTTCAATACCGCCTGCACCTCCCAACAGATGGCCTGTCATCGATTTTGTTGAGGATATGGGGATCGAAGAGGCCCTGTCTTTGAAGACCAATTTTATCGCACGTGTTTCATAGAGGTCGTTCATTGGTGTCGACGTTCCATGGGCATTGATATAATCTATATGATCGTCAGTAATGCCCGCATTATCAAGTGCCGACATCATGCATCTTGCAGCGCCTTCACCGTCAGGCGACGGTGCTGTCATGTGGTAACCGTCTCCGCTCATGCCGAATCCGCAAACTTCGGCATAAATTGTGGCCCCTCTGTCAAGTGCCTTTTCAAGGGACTCAAGGATGAGCATCCCGCTTCCTTCACCGACAACAAATCCGTCACGATCCCGATCAAATGGTCGTGATGCCTTTTCCGGCTCATGGTTTCGGGTGGACAGGGCTTTCATTGAATTAAAACCGGCAATGCACATGGGCGTGATAAGAGAGTCCACACCACCGGTTATCATGGCATCGGCATCTCCTCTTTTGATGATATTGAATGAATCACCGATGGCATGGGTACCTGCCGCACATGCTGTTGCGATATTAGAGTTGGGTCCTTTGGCTCCAAGATGAATGGAAATCATTCCAGCCGCCATGTTGCCGATCATCATGGGCACAAGGAATGGACTGACACGTCCCGGCCCCTTTTTTTTCAGAATATCATGGTTGGTTTCAAGTGTGGTAAGTCCACCGAGTCCGCATCCTGTGACAACGCCGATTCTGTCGGCACGGTTACTGTCAATGATAAGTCCGGAATCTTCAATCGCCATCCGGCTTGCTGCCACTGCATAGGCGATAAACAGTTCCGTTCTTTTTGCCTCTTTTTTGGGTAGGAAATCTGATGGGTTAAAATCTTTTATTTCACCTGCAATTGTTGTTTTAAAATCAGAAGAATCAAACCTTGATATCCTGCTAATACCCGACTTGCCGCTGCAGAGCGCTGACCATGTTTTATTAACTCCTGTTCCAAGAGGTGTAACAAGGCCGATGCCTGTAACGGCGACTCTTCTGTCCAAAAAACCCCCTTGCGTTATGAATGTCCCTTTACATAGTCTATGGCATGTTGAACCGTGATTATTTTTTCAGCATCGTCATCAGGAATTTCGATATCAAATTCCTCTTCCATCGACATGATCAGCTCAACCAGGTCCAGGGAGTCAGCACCGAGGTCATCGACAAGTGATGCATTGGGTACAACTTCGACCCTATCAATACTGAGTTTATCAGAAATAACCTTGACAATTTTATCCTTGATAGACATAGATATATTCTCCTTTGTTACAACAATAGCTTTTTATTTTGGTCCTGAATGGAATATCTTAATCCAGAAAAATAGAAACAGGTTGTAACGAAGATTTTACTCCTCAACTTCAATTGCTGTCCGTCCTTTGTAGTTACCGCAGCTTGGGCATGCATGATGCGGCAGTCTGGCCTCTCCGCATTCGGAGCATGTAGCAATGGCGGGTGCTTTGGTTTTTTGGTGCGTCCGCCGCTTATCACGCTTTGATTTGGAGGTTTTTCGTTTTGGTACAGGCATAAGAAAACTCCTAACTCACATAAAATATTACAATTAATAAAAAAATCGATAAATTTATAAACTCTTTCTATTAGAAGAAAACAGTTCGGTTGTCAAGAAAATTGTTATTTTATATTTTACAATCTTGTACATGGAAAAACGGTATGCTATCATATCAAACTTTTCTAAACAGGTTTTAATAATGGAGCAGCAATATGAAAGAAATAATTACGCGATTTCCTCCGAGTCCAACCGGGTATCTCCATGTGGGAGGTGCAAGGACAGCTCTTTTTAACTGGCTTTATGCACGTCATATGAAGGGACGTTTTGTATTAAGGATAGAGGATACAGATGCGGCCCGTTCTACAAAAGAATCCGTGGATGCCATTTTTGAAGCGCTTGAGTGGCTCGGCATTGATTGGGATGAGGGCCCTTATTATCAGTCTGAGCGGTTTGATATTTACAGGGAGTATATCCAAAAACTTCTTGATACCGGTAACGCATATTACTGCACCTGCACTCCGGAACAGGTCGCTGCCATGAGAAAGGCTGGAATGGCAGCAGGAGGAAAGGCAGGATATGACGGAACATGCAGGGATAAAGGCCTTTCAAATTCTGAAGGGGCTGTTGTACGTTTCAAGACACCCCTTACCGGGACAACTGTTCTTGATGATGTCGTAAAAAGGAATATCGTTTTTAATAATGAGGAGATTGAAGACTTTGTTATCCAGCGCAGCGACGCAACGCCCACCTATCATCTTGCAGTGGTTGTCGATGATATTACAATGAATATTAATACGGTTATCAGGGGTGATGACCATGTGAGCAACACGCCCAAGCAGATTCTTTTATACAGAGCCATAGGGCACCCTTTGCCGGTTTATGGGCATGTTCCCATGGTACTCGGTAATGACAGGACGCGTTTGAGTAAACGTCACGGCGCTATGTCTGTCACAGCATACAGGGATATGGGATACTTGCCTGATGCTTTTCTGAACTATCTTGTTCGCCTGGGGTGGTCTTTCGGTAACCAGGAATTTTTTTCAAAGGACGAGCTGGTGGAAAAATTTACACTCGACAACCTCGGCAGTTCAGCGGGGGTTTTTGACACTGATAAACTTCTTGCCTTAAATGCCGAGCATATTAAAAAAGATTCAAAGTCAAAGATTGCCGGTCACTTAATGCCGTTTCTTAAGGCACGGAAAATTGATGCAAAACAAGACGAATACCTTGAATCGGTGATAGGTACACTGAACAAAAGGAGTAAAACACTCATCGAAATGGCTGAAAGTGCCGAGTTTTATTATCAAAAAGATGTAATTTATGATGAAAAAGCAGCACGGAAAAATTTAACAAGTTCATCCCTTGCGTCACTTGGAATGCTGGCCGACCGGATCGAATCCATTGAAAAAATGGATGAGCAATCTCTCGAGAATGCTTTTATGGAGGTCATGGAAAAGACCGGCCTGAAGCTTGGAAAAATCGCCCAGCCGGCCCGGGTGGCGCTCACAGGAAAAACAGTAAGTCCCGGCATATTCGAAATGATCGAAGTCCTTGGAAAGGAAGAAACCGTCATAAAATTGCAAAAGGCCGTTGAATTTATTAAAAAATAATAATTATTTTCGGTATGTTGCACCCGGCCAAAGACGATATTTTCATCTTACGAGCTGATTCATTTCCATGATCGGCTGTACGATTGAAAGGACGAC
>JAFDJC010000319.1 GCA_019307665.1 Deltaproteobacteria bacterium
CCACCAGGGAAACTTCATCCAGAGCCATTGCGTTTGCGCGCAAGCATTTGAAAGAGAAACCCATTGTTGCCAGGATTTACACACATAGTCACATCGATCATTTCGGAGGTGTTCTGGGTGTGCTGTCGCCTGAAGATGCGGCCAAACGAAAAGTTCGCATTATTGCACCAAAAGGATTTATGGCTGAGGCCACCAGTGAAAATATTATTGCCGGCATCGGCATGGGGAGGAGGGCTGGATACCAGTTCGGCAAGCCCCTTGCGCCTACTGAGCGGGGGCATGTGGATGATGGGTTGGGTAAAGCCGTGCCGTTCGGGACTTTTAGTATTCTATCGCCCACGGAGATTGTGGACAGGACACCTCAGAAAATGGTGATCGACGGCGTAAAATTTACTTTTCAATACGCCCCTGAATCGGAAGCACCGGCGGAGCTGACCTTTTATCTGCCGGATTTTAAGACATATTGCGGAGCGGAAATTGTGTCGCGGAACATGCACAATCTATATACATTGCGCGGAGCCAAGATTCGTGATGCATTGAAGTGGAGTGGCTACATTGATGAGGTCATAAATCTATTCGGTGATGCGGAAATCTATTTTGGCTGCCATCACTGGCCCATATGGGGCAATGAGCGGATAATCGATTTTTTGAAAAAACAGCGGGATCTCTATAAATACATACATGACCAGACAATAAGGCTTGCTAATGCCGGTTATACCCCCCGTGAAATCTCGGAGCAGATCGAACTTCCCCCGTCTTTAAGTAACTTCTTTTCAAACAGGGGCTATTACGGCACGCTGCGACACAATTCAAAGGCGGTGTATCAGGCTTACTTTGGCTGGTATGATGCTAATCCCGCCAATCTGAATCCTTTGCCTCCTGAAAGTTCGGCAATTCTGTATATAGATTATATGGGTGGTGCCGATCAAGTTTTGGCAAAGGCTCAAGCCGCGTTCGACACCGGTGATTACCGTTGGGTTGCAGAGGTACTCAACCACCTGGTGTTCGCAGAACCGGATAATGTCAAGGCAAAAGCCCTCCTGGCAAATACTTATGACCAGTTGGGCTATCAATCAGAATCTGGTGTGTGGAGAAACGTTTACCTCACAGGTGCTTATGAACTTCGCCATGGTGCCCCGGACAAAGGTGTCAACATAGCCAGTTTTTATGAGGTGTTAAAGCAGACGCCGTTATCCCGTTTTTTTGACAGCATGGCGGTAAGGCTCGATGGACCTGCTGCTGAAGGCAAGCACTTTGTTGTGAACATAATTTTCAAGGACATCAATGAAAACTATGTTTTGACAGTGGAGAATTCGGTGCTGCGCCATAAAAAGACCGATGATCCGGACCCGGATGCCAATGCCACGCTGAAACTAACCCATGAACTCTTTCTGAAAATGGCCATCGGCAAAGCAGGGATTAAAGATACGATTTTCTCTGACGATCTAGAAACCAGTGGCAGTCGTATTGACCTGGTACGCTTTTTCCTTTTGTTTGATAAGCCCAAGGGCATCTTTAATATTGTGACACCTTAAAATGAAACGAACCGCTGCATTTTTCGATTTTGACAAGACGCTTCTGACAGTTGAAAGTGCAAAACCAGGACTCCGGTATCTCTATGAAAGAGGTGAAGTGACGTTCGGTTTTGTGCTTTCCATTATGTTTGCCAATGTTTTCTTTCAACGCCATTTAATTTCCGAAAAAAAAATGGGCCTGCTGATGCTCAGGTTATACCGGGGAAAGCTGCTTGAAAAATTTGAAATGCATGCCGTTGAATTTTATAATGACCGCTTAAAGCCGCTTCTGGCCCGAAATATTCTATCATGTGTTGAAGAACACAGACAAAAGGGACATGTGCTTGTGCTGGTATCCGGTTCGGTCAGGTATTTTCTTAGGCCGGTTGTGGAAGATCTGGGGTTTGACCATCTGCTTTGTACTGATCTTGAAGTGAAAAACGGCCTGTTAACCGGAAAGACCGAAGGCCGGATTTGTATAGACATAGAAAAGCGCATTCAGGTAGAAAAACTTGCCGAACAGGAGAACCTGGATCTTTTTGCATCCTATGCTTACGGCAACCATCAGTCGGATATTCCACTCCTCGACCTTGTGGGGCATGCATTTGTTGTGAAGCCCACCCGTCCCTTAAAGAAAACAGCTTTGGACAGGGGATGGCCCATACTTAGTTTTGCCTAATGTTATTTTAATCAAAAACCGCCACAATATATATCTTGACATAGTTATCATCAGGTGATAATTTTAATACAAAATGACAAATAAAAAATATGTAAAAGAGGATATTGCACTAGAAACATTATTAGATTTAGACGGTGAAATATTTCCAATGGAAAATGGTTTTTGGGTTAAGTTCGAAGCGTTTAAAAACGAACCTTCGCCGCAAATCCCACATGGGGTTAAATACTCCTTAACTTTGCACGATAGAAATAATATACGCGTTTTAGGATTTGATAACGCACATGCATATAAACCCAAACGAAAAAAATACGGGGCCAGAAAAGTCACATGGGATCATCTTCACAAAATAGAACAAACTCATCCATATGAATTTGAATCAGCCAGTCAACTTTTGGAGGATTTCTGGGCTGCCGTAGAAGACGTATTAAAATAAAAGAGGTGATATTATGACGAGTAAAATGTTGAAAATTGGAATCATGCCTAAAGATGAATATAAAAAAAGAACCATCGCAATTGCGAAAGGAAAATATAAGCTAAAGAAAAATGAACCAAAGGTCTGGTTTGAATCCGTAAAATCAATGGCGCAGGTTTTAAGCAGCGAAAATCAGGACCTTTTGAGAATTATTAAGGAACAAAAACCGAATTCTCTCAAAGAGCTTGAAATAGTAACCGGGAGAAAAAGGAGCAACCTTTCGCGCACTTTAAATACAATGTCTCGTTATGGTATTGTTGAGTTGGTGAGGCAGAACAGAGCGCTTAAGCCGATTGTTAAGGCTACAGAATTTAAAGTTGAATTTGGGTTATAAGCATTTATTGTTTTCGTTCAAACATCCTCATGATATCTTCATCTGAGAACAGTCGCAAATAATGACGGGGTGATGTGAATAATGGTCGACAACATGCTGAGCCGGTTCCTGTTGAGTTCCATCGGTAGATAAGGAAGAGAAAGGTAAAATAATCAATTAACCAGACCCTGAAAACCCTGAGCGGTTTTCATTTTATATGAGTTTGTTTATTTCTGAATTCCGTGAATTCCGGGGACAGTATATCTATTTTTGATATAAAATACAGCAGCGCAGGTTGAATGTAATGAAACCCAACATTGTAAATGTGGCAATAACAAAATTCCTCCGGAAATCAAAAGCTAATCTGCACTTTTTCTGAAACCTATATATTG
>JAFDJC010000110.1 GCA_019307665.1 Deltaproteobacteria bacterium
GCACCACCCATCATCTATTTTATCGTCTTACAAAAATATTTTGAAAATTTCCTAAATCTTTATCAAAAAATGGCTTTTCCACTTGATAGCCCGGCTCAACACCTGAATTTAATATGTTTACCAATGCTTAAGCTCTGTTTTTGGGGAAAGTCCCGAAATTAATGATATCGACAAAGTAGCTTCTTTCTGATATGAGGTTACGGAAGTTTTCGCTAATTCCAAACAATCAAACAGAAAGGTGAAATTATGTCAAAACTCCTGTGGGAGCCGTCTGAAGAAAGAGTTCAGAATACTAACATTTATAGTTTCATAGAAGCTGCTAATAATAAATTTAATACAAATATAAAAGATTATTCGTCTCTGTATCAGTGGTCGATAGACAATATTGTTGATTTCTGGGCTATGATTTGGGATTTCACCCAGGTCATTGCTTCTTCAACTTATCATCAGGTTGTTGATGATCTGACCAAGATGCCTGGTGCTGAATGGTTTCCTGGGGCAAAGTTGAATTTTGCAGAAAACCTTCTTAGATACCGTGATGAAAGAACAGCTCTGATTTTTAAGGGAGAAGACAGAATTTATGTTAAGTTCACGTATGCGGAACTCTACAATGAGGTTGCACAGGTAGCGACATCACTAAAAAAGATAGGCGTAGGGCCTGGGGACCGTGTAGCGGCCTTTATGCCGAATATGCCTGAAACGATTATCGCAATGCTGGCAGCAGTGAGCCTTGGTGCTACGTGGTCATCCTGCTCACCTGATTTTGGGATAAAGGGCGTGCTCGACCGGTTTGGACAGATAAAGCCGAAGGTTCTTTTTACCGCAAATGGTTATTCTTTTAAAGGAAAAGATATCAATTCCCTTGAATCGGTAAAGGGAATTGCCGCAGAGCTTCCTTCGATTGAAAAAGTTGTGGTTGTACCGTATGCGCAGAATGATCCTGATATAAGCGGGATTGCATCCGCGGTGCATTACCATGATTTCAAGTCTCCAATTGAAAACCCTGAAATCGAATTTGAACAGCTTTCCTTTGGTCACCCGCTTTATATCATGTATTCATCAGGCACAACAGGCCTCCCGAAATGTATGGTACAAAGCGCCGGCGGGATTCTTGTACATCATCTTAAGGAGCTGGTTTTACATACGGATTTAAAGCGTCATGATACGATATTTTACTTTACTACTTGCGGGTGGATGATGTGGAACTGGCTTACAAGCTCGCTTGCCACAGGCGCTTCACTTGTTCTTTATGACGGCAACCCATTTTATCCAGACCCCGGTGTTTTATGGCAAATGGCGCAGGAAGAAAAGATTACGGTTTTCGGAACAAGTGCGGGCTATCTGTCGGCACTTCAGAATACCGGCATTAAGCCATGCAACGAATATGATCTTACGCCTCTGAGAACTATACTTTCTACAGGATCACCTTTATCGATTGAAGGATTTGAGTTTGTATATCGGGATATAAAGGCCGATGTACAGCTTGCTTCCATTGCCGGTGGTACTGACTTGAACGGGTGCTTTGCTTTGGGCAACCCGACAGGACCTGTATTTGCAGGTGAATTGCAATGCAGGGGACTTGGAATGAAAGTCGAGGCATTTGATGAAAATGGGAAGTCGATAAAAGACCGGCAAGGTGAACTCGTATGTACTGCGCCATTCCCATCCATGCCCATATATTTCTGGGATGATGATGACAAGTCGAAATACAGAGCTGCCTATTTTGATGTGTATCCCAATATATGGCGGCATGGGGACTTTATAGAGATTAATCAACGGGGAGGGGTTGTAATATACGGCCGCTCTGATGCGACTTTGAATCCAGGCGGAGTTAGAATAGGAACGGCGGAAATATATCGTCAGATTGAACAGATTGAGGAAATTGCGGACAGTGTTGTTATAGGCCAACCTTGGAAGAATGACGTCAGGGTGATTCTTTTTGTAAAAATGGAGCCGGGAAATGAACTTGATGATGAATTGAAGAGTAAAATAGTAAATGCGATTAGACAGAATGCATCACCACGCCATGTCCCTGCGAAAATATTGAGTGTGCCGGATATTCCGTATACGCTCAATATGAAAAAAGTTGAACTTGCAATACTAAAAACAATAGAAAATAAACCGGTGTTAAACAAAGACGCCTTGATGAATCCGGAAGCGCTCGATTATTACGCGGGCGTAAAGGAGCTTGAAGAAGATTAACTGAGTGTACACAATACCGGGGTAGGATCATTGGTTGTTCGCCAATTAAAGTGGCACGTGAGCTGAGTTTAAAACGTCGTGAGACAGTTTCAACAATTGATACTTCGATCCAAATTATCACAAACCACTTGACTTATTATACCTATGGTCATATAGCTGCACTTATGGAACAAAAAACTCTGATAAATAGAATCTTAAAGGTTAAACTTCCGGAAAACAGGTCGGCTTTTTTGTGGGGTCCGAGAAAAAGCGGGAAAACAACTTTATTAAGGCAACAGTTCCCCGATGCTTTCTGGATTGACCTGCTTGATTATGATCTGTTTTTATTATTGAGTCGGAAACCAACCCAACTCCGTCAGCTCCTTGATGCGCAGGCGTCAAAAACGGTTGTTATCGATGAAGTTCAGAAAGTTCCTCACCTTATGGATGAAATCCACTGGCTGATTGAAAATAAGGGATATCGCTTTATTTTGTCAGGATCCAGTGCAAGAAAGCTAAAACGAGGAAAAGTTAACCTACTTGGCGGACGGGCATGGCGATTTGAACTTTATCCTTTAGTGACAAAAGAGATCGGAAAATTTGATCTGGACAAAACCCTCTGCTCCGGTTTTCTGCCTCCGCATTATTTATCCCCGGACAGCAGCATGGATCTTAAGGCATATGTGAATGATTATCTAAAAGAAGAGATACAGGCAGAAGCGTTAACACGAAATCTCCCAGCGTTTTCGAGGTTTCTGCAGTCTGCGGCAATTACAAACGGCATGCTTTTAAACTATTCAAATGCTGCAAGAGAATCCGGCGTTTCAGTAAAGACGATCAGAGAATATTATCAAATTCTGGAAGATACACTTATAGGCAGACTGCTGCCACCATGGAAAAAATCAAAAAAAAGAAGATTGATTGAAACGTCAAAATTTTATTTTTTTGACTCAGGAATGGTGTCAGCGCTATTGAACTATAAATCACTTACTCCAGGCACAAATGAATATGGCAGGGCATTCGAACACTTTATTCTTCAGGAATGCTGGGCCTACAGACATTACAGTCAGAAAGATTTCCCTGTATCGTTCTGGAGAACTGCAAGCGGTTCCGAGGTTGACCTGATTTTAGGGGATGCTGAAGTTGCTATTGAGATAAAATCATCTGAACATGCAGATGTGCGTCAAAAAGGCTTGCTTCTTTTTAATGAAGAGTTTAAGTGCAAAAAAAGTATAATTGTTTCCAGGGACAAACTTCCAAAAAAAATTAATCCGATTACCACTATATTGCCATGGCAATATTTCTGCGATAAACTTTGGAATGGTGATATTATTTAGCAGCTTGACAAAGAAATGAGCGGAAGGATCCGGAAGCGCTCGATTATTACGCGGGCGTAAAGGAGATTGAAGAAGATTAACTTAATCCAGGATATAGTCCTGATATAATCTGTGTACGGTTTGAGCATGCCACTGCCCTCTGCCGGAAAATGTTTTCAGGCTTTCTTTCTGAAGGTACAGTGCTATGTTGTCAAATGTTTCTCCCTTGTTTCGCAACTTGGAAATCAGCTGCAGGATTTTTTTCCGATGCTGGTCAAAGGGTTTTTTTACTTTTTTACTTTTTTTGTCGGCTTGAAGGCCGAGAAGAGATTCAATGCCGGTTTCCTTGAGTTCTCTAAGAATATTTTCAATGGCATTTGCTTTTCGTTCCTCCGCATCCGCTACACGTTTTCTGCTTTTTGCAACAAGTTCCATAAATTCAACTATTGCCGGAGCAATTTTGACTATGGAAGCAGCAATGCTTTCCTGTGATTTTGCAACAGCCATTTCCTCTTTCCGCCTGTCTTGACCGTTCCGTTTTTCGTTAGCGAAATGTTTTTTCTGGCTTTCGTAATGATACCGGGTGGTATTATAAGAAGACGGTCTTTTTAAAGGGCGGTTGTCCTTTCCAGTATTCCTAAGGTTTTTTAAAAAATCGTTCATTTGAACCTCCCTCCTATATTGAATAATGTTATTATTAAAACATGATTTGTCGAAAGGCAAATTAATTTATTTTGTTTTGTAATTTTTTTATAAATATCCGCTATATCAGGTACAAAGAAGATCAGTTTAAATAAAAACAAAGATACGTACTGAAATGCTATATTTTCGGCATGAAATGCAAGAATAAACGGCATTTAAAATATATATTTATTAAACCACAAAATACGGTAAAAGTCAAGCCGAAAAAACAGCAGTCGGGTTATGTGTTAACTATTTGTAAACAATAAAAAACAGAACGCAAGATCGAAAACCGTCTGTTCGAATTCTATTGTTCTCGATAGGGATGCCGGAGCAATCCTTCGATATTATTTCACTCAGCCTTCATAAAGAACAGCTACAATAATTGCTTTACCTTCCTTTGCCGCAATCAGGTGCGGTGTTGTGGAAAGATAGTAAACGCTGTCGCCTGGTTCAAGATCAAACGCATCCTCTCCAATTGTTAATTTTGCCGTGCCCTTCAGGACATATATAAATTCTTCACCTTCGTGGACAGAGAGCTCTTCATCAGTATTTTCTTCCAATTCAACAAGCAATGCTTCCATATGTCGGCCTTTGACATCCGGTGCCAGACTCTTGTATGAATAAAGCTGCTTTTTCCCTTTCTTGCCTGTAGACCTTGAAACTGTTTTAAGTTCATTTTTTTTAGTTATGGAATAATATGCAGTACCTTCTTCTGATATCAGACGACTGAATGCACTATCCAGTGCTTTTGAAAGTTTGATAATAGTTCCCAGCTGCGGCTGTATTTTATTACTTTCAATGTCTGAAAGAAAGCTGACTTCAAAGCCTGTAAGTTTTGAAAGTTCATCAAGAGAAAGGCCTTTTTTGTTTCTTAGTGCTTTGACTCTTTCTCCTATTTCTTTTATAGATTGTTCCCCTGATTCAGGAATATCACCAGTAAGATTTTCAAAATAATCTACATTTATATAAGGCTTCTTACTATTTTTTTCCATATATCCCCCTTGGGTTAATAGAAATTATGAAGTTGAGCTATATTTTTCCGGCAGCTTGGCTTTTTCCGGCCAATCTTGTGGGAAAGACTGTCCCGGCTTTTCTTTTAATTTTTCTTTCAAAGCCTTCAAGTTGGGGCGTGCATATTGCATATGACCTTCTTTGAGCGTCCGACCATTGACGACCGCCTCTGAGCGAAGACGGCGGCCTATGGTTTTTTCCATTTTCTTTCCAAGCCAGAGGATTCGATCCACATCATACCCGTGTTCAATTCCCATTTCATCAATTTGAACGAGGGTATCTTCAAGGCATACCAAGCCCACGTAACGCGGGTCATCATAATAATATTCTCCTGTGCCTCTTGTGGGGCTGTCGTCGAGAAAATTGGCAGGTTGACCGCCCAAACCGCCAAGAGTTGCTTCAAAATTTGTAATCCCCGCCTGTAAAGCGGCAAGGACTGATGCTGATGCCATGCGTTTAGTTTCATGAAAGTGTGCGATGTGAAGCCTTGTGTCCGGCATTTCGTCAAGGATCATTGAAAAATAACGATAGACTTCATGACTTGAAGCGCTTCCATCATGATCGGCATGTTCAATATCACTGGCGCCGATTTCAAGCCATCGTTTTGAAAATTCAACAGCATCTTTCATGTCCGTCGCTCCGCCTATGGGACTCCCCCAGATTGTACTGACTGTTCCACACATTTTTATACCGGCGTCCTGACACTTTTTAATGCATCTTTCCGATTCCTTCCAGTAGTTTGGCAGTGTCGTTCCCGAGTTGGCAAAATGATGTTCTTCTTCAGTGGAAACCATCATCAGGACACGGTCAGGGCCTATACCCTTCTCTTTTAGTTGAATGGCTAGATCAACCGCTTTTTCACGAATTGTTATCGCTGTAAGACAGATATCATCGTAATTAACCCCTTTTTTTTCACAGCGTTTTTTAAACCGGTCGCTCCTTAGATGTGTAAACAACTCTTCCGCATCCTTAAATTGGGGCATAAGATAAGAGCTTCCAAGGTTTGTAACTTCGATATAACGGCATCCGGCGAAAATGAGCTCTTCAAGATAAAAGATTTTTGCAGCAGTTGAAATAAATTTTTCTTCGTGCTGGAATCCGTCACGAATGGTTATATCGCCTATGGTCACTTTTTTCGGCATTTTTGGAAAAATTTTCCAATAATCATGTTCAGACATTTTAGTTATACTCCTTTCTTAATTTAAAATCTGAAATTTCCGAAATTAGGTTCCGGTATCGGTTGCAGAAGACATATTTCAAATGTTGTTGCAAGCCATTCCCTTATTTCATGAAACTTTAAAACTCTATCGTTAAGAAGGCGAGCACCGCAGTAAAAGGGATGTGCTTCACCGTCATATTTATCAACCATTTTTTGGCGAAACAGATCAATCTCTTCCTTTGACATCGGTTTCCCTCTGGCTTCGCTTTTTCTTTGCTCGATTGAAAGTAAGACACCTGCGGCACTCCGTCCGCTCATCACAGATGTTCTTCCCCTCATGGTATTAAAAAGGAAATTCGGTTTATATGCACGGCCGCACATTCCATAATTGGCGGCACCGTTATCGGGTCCTATGACAAGTTGTATTTTAGGGACCTGGGCACATGAAGCAGCTCTAACCATATTTGAACCGTATTTTCCGATACCCATATGTTCTGATTCCGATCCAACCATATAGCCGGGTGAGTTTTGAATAAAAAGCAAAGGAATTTTATCATAAGAACAACGAACAATCCACTCGGTTGCCTTTCGTGCAGCCTCAAAAAATATTATGCCCACTCCGTTAGAAGCGATTATGCCGACGGGAAGGCCCTTAATACGAATTTTCCCGGTTACGATGTTGTCGCCACGCCCGGGCGCATAATTTTTTTTGAATTCAGTAAATTTACTGCCATCTGCTATTGTTTCAATGAAGGAGCGAACATCTATACCTTTGTTAACGGCTGCGGGGAGGAGGTCATAAATAGAATCACTTGATACTTTGGGCTGCAATTCGGCTGATCGTTGCATGTGTATTTTTTGAGGCTGTTCATTTGACAATATATTTCTAACCGTTTCTATGGCTTCATCCTGTGATGTACAGAAATGGTCTGCACCCCCTGATATGGTCGTATGTGTCTTTGCTCCTCCTAGGTTTTCTGCCGAGATCGTCTCACCGGTGGCCATTTTGACAAGAGGCGGTCCACCGAGGAAAGAATAGGACATTTTGTCGATCATTACCGATTCGTTGGCCATGAAGACAATGTAGGCTCCGCCGGCAGTGTTGCCACCTGTGCTCAACGTTACTTGCTTGAGTCCAGCGGCAGACATTCGCGCCATGTTGTAAAACATGGAGCCGAAATGCTGATCATCAGGAAAGACATCAGCCTGCATTGGGAGGAAAGCGCCACCGGAATCTGCAATATAAACGCAGTTAAGACCACACTGCGTCGCTATTGCCTGAGCGCGCATATGTTTTTTCAGTGTAATCGGAAAATAAGTGCCCGCCTTAACGCGACTATCATTTGCGAAGATCATGGTCCAGTTGCCATGGATTTTACCGATACCCGTGACAAGGCCTCCGCATGGAACGTCATCAACACCGGGGTAATTCACTCCAAAGCCGGCAATGCGCGAAAGCTCAAGAAAAAGTGAACCGGAATCTATCAAATTGTTTATGAGCTCTCTGACAGGTCTTTTCCCTTGTTTGACAAGCCTTGCCACCGCTTTTTCTCCACCGGGTGAAATCGCCTTTTCTAAAAGGTCATCAAGCTTTTTTTCTTCATTTTTCCAGAATGTTCGATTTGTTTCTGAATTTTCCAGCATATTGAACCTCTTTGGCTAAATATTTTATTTTCCCTTGTAAACAGGTTTCCTTTTTTCCCTGAAGGCGGCCAGACCTTCCAGGCGATCTTCAGTGGGTATAGTCATCCAGTATGCGTTGGATTCTATTGATAACCCTGTATGAAGGTCGGTTTCAAGGCCGTAATTAATAGCATATTTGGCCTGCTCGACTGCTATAGGACCTGTTTCCAGAATCATGGCTGCCAGTTTGTTACATTCATCAAGTAGTTTGTCTTGCTCACAAATTCTGTTTACAAGAGAAATATTAAGCGCTTCTTCGGCATCGACTCTCCTGCCGGTAAATATCAGCTCTTTTGCTTTTCCCTTGCCTATAAGTCTTGGTAGTCTTTGAGTTCCCCCCGCTCCCGGAATAATTGCAAGGCGGGTTTCTGTAAGGCCGAGGGATGCATTAAATGAAGCAACTCTTATATCGCAGGCAAGGGCCAGCTCGGTTCCTCCACCAAGGGCAACGCCGTTGATAGCTGCAATAACAGGCTTATTCAGATATTCGATGGATGTGAAAAGGTTGCGTATAGTGAAGATAAACTGTTTAACCTGGACCTCTGTAAGGCCGGCACGTTCTTTCAGATCAGCTCCTGCACAAAAGGCTTTTTCGCCCGCACCTGTAATAATGACAACCCTGATATCAGACCTGAACCGGAGTGATTCGATTTTTTCCTTTAATGCTTCAAGCATTGCAAAGTTAAAAGAATTCATTACTTCGGGACGGTTCAGTGTCAGGATCGAAATTCCGTTGTTTTCTTCTTCAATAAGCATATTGTCATTCATCATTTTAATTCCTTTTAGCAGCCGATATATCGTGAAATAACCATGCGCTGCACTTCAGAAGTCCCCTCGCCGATATCAAGAAGTTTTTGATCTCTGTAGAATCTTTCGACATCATATTCCTTCATTAATCCATACCCACCATGGATTTGAACTGCATGGTTTGCCACCCTGCCCATCAGTTCCGAGCAGTAAAGTTTTGCCATGGCAGCCTCTTTGGCAAAAGGCATATTCTGATCTCTGAGCCAGCACGCTTTATACATGAGGTTTCCGGCGCATTCGATCTCAACTGCACAATCAGCCAGCTTGAACGCAATAGCCTGAAATTTGCTTATCGGCTGACCGAACTGTACTCTTTCTTTGGCATACTTGAGCGCAGCATCGTATGCGCCCTGTGCACCGCCCAGGCCCATTGCACCAATGGAAAGACGACCGCCGTCAAGGGTTTTCAGCATCTGGTGAAAACCATCCCCCTGGCTCCCCAGTATGTTTTCCTTGGGAATTCTGACATTGTCAAAGTAAAGCTCCGCGGTGTTTGAGGCCCGCCACATCATTTTTTTATGCATCGGTATTGCCTTAAAGCCAGGCGTGCCGGATTCCACAAGAAAACATGTATATTCGGGCTTTCCGTCCGGCCTTGTATCTGTGACAGCTTGAACAGTTACGCCCATTGTCAACTCGCAGGCCGCATTGGTA
>JAFDJC010000320.1 GCA_019307665.1 Deltaproteobacteria bacterium
TAAATTTTGAGAACAGCTTCTTGCCCTTCGGGCACCGGCAACGAGTTGCCGGTGTTACCCAATGCATAAATCCCTTTCATGGAAACGGAACGTTATTATGACAACCACTATAACAGTCGCATTCGGGTGTTATTAAAAATGAATTAAGCAGATGATTTATTCAGAGTTATATCCAGACAACAACCACAATTAGTGGCATTAAAAAAAAAATTGACAGCCAGATACCACGAATGACCCCCTCCAACACCCTTAAGTCATAATCAAGTTCTGTTTCATACAGTTCATCAGATATTCCACTTCTTTTATTTTTCTTCGATCCATACATCATAATTTACCAACCCAAACTGTTTCAAAACTTCCCGCAGGTTCATTCCTTCCTCACTGCCCAGGTCTTCAAGCGCATCCGTATCCCATACAAGCAGCAAAGAAAAATCATTTGTCAGGAATGCATGTATCAACACTTTTGCCCTGATCAGCCCTTTAATATTCTTCATGTGCAGTACTGCGTTCATAAGATAGTGAAACGCTTTTTCCTCCTTGTTCAGCGCGGTACGAAGTTTGATCTCCTCTATCCATACCATTACAGCCTCCTTCTCCAGTATGCTTATGGTTTTTTCCTTATAGCCGTTATATAGCCAATATCGTGCCAAGTATATTTATGCCATAATTTCTGATGTTTATGAAAACACTTCATAATGCCCTCTAAAATATCGTAGTTAACAGCTACGGTATTTTTAATATTTGACAAAACAGATAAAAAAATGAATAAAAAGAAAATAATAGGAGAAAACAATGAAAATAAATGAAAAAGAATTTTTTATTGCGACCACTCTCAGAATCTGCGGAAGTCTTGAAATCGAAAAAGCCCTGCACCAATGTTTTATGTATATCAAAGACTTTATCCCAGCAGACAGGGTTTTCCTTACCTGTTATGAGCCGGAGTATACCCGGTTCAGGGTTCTGGCCTCTGCAACACAAGAAGGGGGTACTATCCCTGATATGAAGATACCTGTGCCTGAAGAGCCGGAGCATATTTACAAGGAAGCCCATGCCCCGGAGGTGTTTCGTGTGGATTGCGTGGAATGCCATCCCATACTCAAGCATGTCATAAACCATGTTGGCAAGGAGTCCTCTTTGCTGGTAATGAGACTGATACTGGACGGCAGGTTTCTGGGGTCTTTTTCGGTTCAGGCCAAGGGAAAGGATAGGTTTACGGAAGATCATGCCCGACTGATCGGCCTTCTCAATGATCCTTTTGCCATTGCCCTCTCAAATATCCTCCGCTACAGGGAGGTATTGAAACTCAAAGACCAGCTTGACGATGACTACCATTATCTGCAGGACGAAATGCGGCATATTGTCGGTGATGAGATCATCGGTGCCAATTTTGGTTTAAAAGGCGTCATGGAACTTGTTAACGTAGTGGCACCTATTAACAGTTCGGTCACTCTTCTGGGCGAAACAGGCGTGGGCAAGGAGTTGATTGCAAATGCCATACACAGCCTCTCTCCCCGTTCGGACGGACCTTTTATTAAAGTGAACTGCGGGGCCATTCCAGATACACTCATAGACAGCGAGCTTTTTGGTCATGAAAAAGGCGCATTCACAGGTGCCATTGCCAGAAAACGCGGCAGGTTTGAGCGTGCTGATCACGGCACGGTTTTTCTTGATGAGATCGGCGAGCTTCCGCACAAAGCCCAGGTGAGACTATTAAGGGTCCTTCAGGAAAAAGAATTCGAAAGAGTGGGAGGGACTGATTATGTCAAGGTTGACATCAGGGTTATCGCTGCCACACACCGTAACCTTGAAGCCAGGGTCGAGGATGGGCGGTTTCGCGAAGACCTCTATTTCAGGCTCAGGGTTTTTCCTATCGAAATACCGCCGCTTCGTGACCGTAAGTCTGATATTCCGGCACTGGTGCAGCACTTTATGCATACAAAAAACATGGAACTGGGGCTTAAGGGCTTCCCGACCCTTGCACAGGGTGCAATAGAAAGGCTGATGAAATACGACTTCCCGGGGAACGTGCGTGAGCTAGAGCATATGGTGGAACGGGAGCTTATTCTAAACAGGGGCAAGCCCCTTCAATTTCATGATTTTCTGATCTCACCGGGAATGCATGATTTACGGCCTGCCAAAAATACTCAGGAGCAGAAGTTTGATCTTGATGAAGTTGTATCAGATCACATTCGCCATGTGCTCGACAAGACCGGCGGGAAAGTCCAGGGGGAAAAAGGCGCTGCTGCATTGATGGGTATCAAGCCGAATACACTCAGATACAGGATGAAAAAACTGGGTATCCCTTTCAGCCGGGGATACGGGCAGCCACCCAAGGAAAAACAATAAGTGCATTTGCCGCCTTGGCCTATTAACTGCCCCATGTGAATTTTGACAACCTCTATTTTAACAAAGCAAGATACTGGCTTAATAAGGCAGGGTCCTGCTTTTACGCCCCTCCCTGAGTGCAAACGAATACCATTCCAGATCGTCGAGAAAATGATTGATGAACCGGTGATAATCAGGGTTTATTGGCTCACCTGCGGGATTGAAAGAGTTTTGAACACTCGGAATCCGGACCAGCGTCGGTATGCTCACCGTGCCGATCTCGGAAAGAAATGACCGGAGCTCTATGGCCGCTCTTTCCCCTCCAAACGTATCAGCCGAATAGCTGATAATGCCGGATGGTCTGAAGAAATATTCTTCCAGAAAATGCTCCATGAGATCGGTCAAAGGTTGCGGGATGCCGTAGTTGTGCTCTCCGCTAATAACAACAAATGCATCGGCCATGCTAATCTTCTGCGCCAGACGTGAAAGGGATTCGGGCGCTTTGCCTGAGTCATCTTCAGTATACGACTTGACATCAGTCGGCAACCTGTATTTAAGTGGATTTATAAATACAGGTTCATGACCCCGCTTCCTTATACTATCCTTTACAAAATTCATGACTTTGGTTTCATGACCGTTGTTGTTGGCCTGCCCACAAAATATTAATATTTCCAGTGCCATAATGTCTCCTTTTTAAACTGCTTCAATCACCATAAGCGTCATTGTTTTGTCAGCGGACATTGGCTGTATCTCCCCCGTCTTTTGTCTGCATGTCCGCAATAAAAACAGGCGCTCTCACAAACCGGGCGCCGTCTACGCTGGTGCTGCAGTCCTCACTGTTGGAATAAATCACCACATATGCAGTACCGCTGAACTCATATTCACCCAGAACATTCCATTGACCTGAATCAGACCGCTGATCCACTTCAAGTGTCACAAGTAAGTAATCACCGTCATATATATCTATGTTAACATCAGTACAGCGGGTTGAATAATACGTCCACCAGAGCGCCACTTCATAATAACCGG
>JAFDJC010000111.1 GCA_019307665.1 Deltaproteobacteria bacterium
ATATGCGGAAAAATCTCTATCCAGGTGGGGCGCATCTGTATCTTTGCTTTGTAAATCCCACCCTTCCTGACGAAACCGGTCTTAACACAGCCATGGAACTAAAAAGCAGGTATCCATACGCACATCTTGTATGTATCCCGGCAGCAAGTGAAAATATCAATAAAGAAAAGCTGTACCTGTATGACCGGATATTTCGCAAACCCGTTGACCTGAGCAATGTTCTGGAAATAACGGAAACTGTCAGAAAATACTATCTTTCCGAATCAGAAGCGATGGAATAAGCCCACAAAGAATCAAACAACCCTGATGCCCGTTCAATCTTTCCTGAAACCCCTTGCCTGAAGATATTATCATCAGACAGGATTTCAACTTCCGACTTTGCCCGTGTTATTCCAGTATAAATCAATTCCCTTGTCAGTATGGGCGTGACTCTATCCGGAAGGATAACCAGAATACGGTCATATTCGGACCCCTGGCTTTTATGGGCTGTAAGAGCATAGGCAGTTTCACAGCCGGAAAGACGATGCGGATGAATTTTCCTCAGGCCATCGCCATCCTTGAAAAATACATATACGGAACCGTTGCCGGTCTGATCATCTCCCAGGTCGTCTTCCGGATCTGCTAGGGCAATCCCTGTATCCCCGTTAAACAGGCCCAGGTTATAATCATTTACGGTCATCATGACAGGTCTTCCCGAATACCACGCATCTTTCGTTTGTATAAGGCCTTTTCTTTCAAGTATGGACTCTATGGCATGGTTTAATGCAGCAACACCGTACGGCCCTTCCCGCAATACACAAAGGACTCTGAATTCATCAAATTTATCAATTGCATCCATTGGATTTTTGGCATTAATAAAACCTTCATAGCCCTGGATAATGGTATCTGAAATAGCAGCTTCCAACTCACGAACACTTGGAAGGCCTTTTAAACGAATATCTTCATATTTCACATTGTTTATCAGCGACAAAGACAGAAGGTCATCTCCCTTTTTGACAGCTTTACTCACCGCCTCAATGCCGCTGCCTTCCTTAAACCTGAAACTTTGTTCCAGTTGTACAACAGAATCACTGATGCCATAAGGAACATCGATATTTTCCCCAGAATCCACTCCGCACCCTGTTGTTTCATTCAATATAGCCTTGAATTTACCTGAGAATTTATCCGAAAACTTGTTTATATCAAATGGTCCGCAGATATCGGCAAAAACAGATCCTGCTTCCACTGAAGCCAATTGGTGGCGGTCTCCTATCATAATCAACTTTGCATCATCTCGCAGTGCCTCAAGCAATTTGGCCATTAAGGCGATATCAATCATTGATGCCTCGTCAATAATCACGACATCGGCATCAAGCCGGTTATTTTTATTATATTTGAAAAAAGGTGCGTTCGCTGTAGTGCCGAGCATTCTGTGAATAGTAAAGGTTTTTTTGGGGATCAAAGCTTTTACAAAATCAGGGGCGTCAATCTTCTCCCCTGCTTTTTTTACTGATTCCCTGAGTCTTGCGGCAGACTTCCCGGTAGGCGCTGCAAGTATAATGTTAAGCCCTTCCCTTCCGGCCTGCTCCAGCAAAAGAGCAATGATGCCGGTAACGGTTGTGGTCTTCCCTGTTCCAGGCCCGCCTGAAATGACACATAGTTGTTTATGAGCTGAAACAATTGCCGCTATCCTTTGTAAATCTACACTACCGTCTTTTAACGCCGCTGGAAACAGCCTGTCCAGTCTTTTTTCAAAAAGTATTCTGTCGGGGATCGGAGATTGTCGTTTTGCAACATGCTTTATATGTTGCGCTATACTTTCCTGGTATCCGTAATATCGGTTAAGGTAAAGCCGTGAAGAAGAATCCAGAATAAGGGGCTTGAAGTCACCGGGCCTACCAACCACCGAACTTTTTCTCAAAATCCCAATCCACTCTTCATTTTCCGGAAAAGACTCACCAACATGCTCTTCCATTTTAGAAAAATATGTCTTCTTTAATTCTCTGAGATCAAGGCAGACATGGCCCTTGTGTTTATAACTGCTGACAAGAGCGGCGGCAAGAAATACAGCCTGATCATTCCGTTGGTCAAGAGATTGCATCAGGTTTGCAAAATGGATATCGAGTTCACTGAAAACCCCTTTTTCAATTAAATTGTCTTTTATGCCCTTATTCATGATTTCTGGTTTTCAAATAAATCGCACAATCTGTTAATCAGTGTTTCGTCCGGCCTGTCATGGTATATTCCGAAATCGTCATCGCCTTTTCCTGAAATACCGCGCAGGAAAATATAGTAGATCCCCCCAAAATTTTTTTCATATCTGTATTCCGGCATTCTTATTTTTAAATACTTATGAAGTGCCACCGCATAAATATGATACTGTAAAATATATAACCGGTGCTCCATCTCTTTCGAGAGAGCAGATACGCTATAATCATTGCGGCTGTATCCAAGAAAGTTTGATTTCCAGTCAACAATATAAAATTTGCCCTTGTAATGAAATATTAGATCGACAAAGCCTTTCATATAGCCTGACACGACTGATGAGTCGAGCATATCGACTTGATGAAAAAACCGATTTGAAAAGACGGTTTTAGAACCATTCTCCAAAAAAACCTTTTTCAGCTTCTTGGGTGCCATGGTATTCAGCGGATAATAAAATCCAAGCTCATTCAGCCGATCTTTACCGCTGATGCACATCAGTTTCAAGTCTCTATTATTTTTATCAAGCGGCGCTGAAAGAACATTTTCAATCATTCCGCATACAGTATCTTTCCATTCAGCCTTGAAACCATATTCATTCAGCTTTTGTTCCACAACCTGGACTGTATTCATTGATGCCGGTTCCGTGAATTCTATGTTTTCTAATATCTCATGAAGGCATGTCCCGGCTTTTGCTCCTTTTGGAAAAAGAAATACAGGATCGATCTCTTTATGGTCCTGTGAATTCCATTTTTCATCATCGATCACTCCGGGATCTTTGCCGCTGAACAACCCATCATGGTCTGCTGCATCATCACCATGCCGGCGGTGTGCTATGGAAGAAAAGCTCGAAATACGCCAGCTTCGTTCTATTCTTCCGTTAAACTCTCTGGCAAGAAGCTTTTCTGTCTTATGACGGATTGGTTTATAGGGTTCACCATTTTCTCGTGGAAGCTCAGTTATGCTGATTGAGCCGGCTGAATTTGCTGAAAGTCTGAAAAGGTCTTTTGATAATGCGTTTTCATCAAAAGACAGGTAGCGATCTTTAACCCTTTGCGCCATGTCTCCTTCATTGGGTTTTGGTTGATGAAAAAGATATGCGGGTGCTGATGTCTCAGCTTTATTCAACTTCCCCCATACCATATAACACCGGTTTTTGGCCCTGGTTAAGGCAACATAAACAAGCCGTAGATTTTCAGCAAGCAATTCCCTCTCAGCAAGAAAACGACTTGTGTCAAGCTGTTTTGAACCGACATCGAGGGTCAGTTTCATCTGGTCATTCATATCGTGAAACAGAACCGGGCTGTTTTTCCTTAAGCTCGATTTGCCCCAAAGAAACGGGCAAAAAACCACTGGAAATTCCAGGCCCTTGCTTTTATGTATGGTAATAATCTTTACCGCATTTTCATCGCTTTCAAGGCGAAGCTGTTCTTCCCGCAGTCTAATCTGCATGGGGTCTAACTGCCTTTGGAACCACCTCAGCAAATCTTCTGCATCGATTTTGGCTTCAACACTTTTCTTTTGAAGAATTTCTGCAAGATGCAGTATATTGGTAATCCTTCGTTCCCCATCGGTGAAAGCAATGAGCCTTGTCATTATTTTTTCCAGACGCAACAACTTTCTGAACATCTTCATGAATCCCTGCATTTGCCACAGATCCCGACAGTCCAGGAATATCTCTCTGTGTTCCTCAATCGCTTCATACTTCTCAGTGTCATGGAAAAGATCTTTGTCGGAAACACCTATCATTTCAGTTGCGAGTGCTGCTTTTAAAACAGCATCTTTATCCGCACGAATGATTCCCGCCAGCACTCTTTCCAATTCCTTTGCTTCTCCTGATTCTAAAACATTCCCGCTGCCGTACACCACTCCGGGAATATTCAATTGGTTTAAAGATTCTTTGACAATTTCCGCCTCGGCATTTGTTCTGACCAGAACCGCCGCATCTCCTGATGTAAAAGACCTGTCTCCGATAAATACGTTTCCCTTATCTGACAGATACAGCAGTCTGGATATCTCTCCTGCAACAGCATCAGCTATGACCCGGTCACCCCCCCGGCTAATCGATTGTCGCCTAACTTCTCTTTTACCGTAGTTATTATTCTCTGAATTGACCTGCCACACAATAAACGGTTTCTTATCTTCACCTGATATGGAAAGCTCTTCCGAGTTTATCTCAATCGTAGGGGGACTGACCATCTCAAACATTATGTCTTCAAACAGAAAAGGATTTGAGGCATTATTAAAAACTGTATTTACTGCGGTTATAAATGAAGATTCAGATCTATAGTTCTCTTTCAGTGTATAACGCTTTTGCACCATTTTTGCAGCCTGCATATATGTGAAGATATCAGCTCCCCTGAATCCGTATATGGCCTGTTTTGGATCGCCGATGAGAAAGAGAATACTATTTCCTTTGCCAAAGACCTTATGAAATATGGCGTACTGTATTGGATCTGTATCCTGAAATTCGTCTATCAAGGCTGCGCCGTATGCCCTCCTGATTGCTTCTGACAACAAATTGCCTTTTTCCCCTAAAAGCGCTTCATGAACATCGGTGAGAAGGTCATTAAACGACCTGACATTTTCCGCTTGTTTCCGTCTTGTCATTTCACCCTTGATAAAATCGATTAAATCCTTTTTAAATCCAACCAGTATATTGTCATAAACCGATTCGAGTGCTTCGCTGCTGGTCTTCAACGCTTCGCACAGATCGAATAAATTATGTTCAGGTGCAACACAGTCTTTTTTTATCGAGTCAGCAATCACGCTTGTCGTAAATTTTTCAAATCCCTTAAAAAGCGGAGACCCTGTTGCTGATGAAGACATTATTGCATCCATCTCCACAATATGTTTTTCGATGGCTTTAATCCGGTAGCGATTTCTATTTAAACTGGAGTTGTTTAAAAGAATGTTTGTTATCTCTTTCTTTGAGGAACGCCATTCTATAGCTACGGCATTGAAAGTATCGCGATACCTGTTTTCAGCAAGCCCGGCATCGGTAATCTCCTGGTCAGGTATGATCTTCAAGTCAGGGTGAGATCTGCTATTTCCAATGGAGGATAAGAGCGTGTCAGGATAAATCTTTTTCTCAATTAGATAATTAATTATAAACCCTGGAGCTTTATAAAAACGTTTTCTCCAGAAGTCGTCAGCTGTCTCTGTTTCCAGTTCGTCCTGGTTTTCTATCAGATCAGTATCAAACAGACTGCCGCTTTCAAAGGCGTTTTCATAAAGGGTACGCATGCAAAACCCGTGAATTGTGAATATGGATGCCTGATCAAAGCATCTTATCGCGTCGTTGATACGATTCAGGGCATCATTAATATCCTTATTTTTTTGAACAAGACTGTTAATAAATTCGTCATTGCTTGTGCCTGTCAAAAAAGCATCTCTTGTCGCAAGAAGCCGGCTTCTTATCCTTTCTTTAAGCTCTGCAGTTGCCGCTTCGGTATAGGTGACCACCAGTATCCTGTCCACCGCAAAATTTTTTTCAAGAATCAACCGCAGAAACAGCCCGGTAATCGCATAAGTCTTTCCTGTACCGGCGCTTGCCTCAATCAGGCTTGCCCCTTCAAGAGGTGTCTTCAGGAGATCAAATTTTTTCATTTCTACCATGGTTTAACAAATACAAACTAAAGCGTGCGTTTGTTGGTTAATATTGGCGTAAAAATATCGATTGCTGCTTTTTCAAATTTTTTGTTAAGGGGATCTTTTCCTCTAAAGCAAAGTTCGTAATATGAATTCACTGACTCTCCAGGGCTGAAATTGCTTCCTTCCCATTTATTTCTTGCTCCCCTTAATGCGTCTTTGGTTGTTTTATTCTTATCAATCTGTTTACTGTCTTCAACCAAAGGGAATCCCATGATAATCGTCTCTCGCTTTTCATTTTTTCCAACAAAAACCGAAGTGTCAGGATATTTATCTTTTTCTGTGCAGTTCAGAGCAAGATGGCAGCTCAAAGCAAGATGATATATCCAGGCGCCTAACAGATCTTTTGCTTTTGTTATTGCATTTCGATACATGACGATTCGGTCTGAATAAATCCTGTCCACCTTCCCTGTCAGATGGAAACCGGATATGTTAAGGTTTACCAAAACAGGTTCAAGCGATTCTCCCTGTGAAAAGGACAAAACTTTCTCTGCAAAATTCAGGGCACCATTGCACATTTTTGTGAAAACGATTTCACCGGCATTGCCGTGTGGAAGACGACCCGCCGCTCTGAAAGCGTCCATCAGGTCTGAAGGATCTCGTCCGCCAAGGGCCGCCTCGACCAGTTCCTGTTCAAGAAAATATCTGTCAAGAGGGTCTATTCTGAAAACCTCCTTTTCTTCCAGTGCTGCAATCGGTTTTTCAAAATAGATTCCAAGGCGGGTTTTGACAAAACTTTCTGAAGGGTTTGAATAAAAGCGCACCAGGTCTTCGAGATTAGCTGTTTTGAGGATATCGTCAGGTTTCACAGGGCTTGATGTGATAAAAGGTTCAACGGCACCTGTGTCTTTCAGCAGATTCTCTGAAATCCTGCAGTTTTCTCCTGAATAACTGAAAAGCTCTCCGGCTTGATTAAAGTATTCAGGATTAAACGCCTGAAGCCGGTGTGTTGTGACCATATGCTTTCTCATGGTAATATCGTCAACCTCAAAGTTGTCATCGATATATTCCAGAAAACCGCTGACCGGTACTGCAGGGAGAATCGGGGTGTTATCTATCCGGCTCTGACCCACGTAACTGATATACAAAATTTGTCTTGCTGATAAAATTGATTCCAGAAAAAGGTACTGGTCATCATTCCTGCGGGATCTGTCTCCCTTTCGGGGAATTTTTGCAATCAGGTCGAATCCGGGGGACCTTGTCTGCCGTGGATATGCATCGCTGTTCATGCCGATAAGACAGATGACTTTAAACGGGATACTCCTCATGGGAACCATGGCACAAAAAGTTACTCCCCCTTCAAGAAAACCAAAACCAAATCCCTGCTTTTCAAAGAGACCGGTCAGGTGCTGTTGAATAACATCCAATCCAATAGCCTTATTAAATCCGGCTGCTTCCGTTACTTCTTTTAATCCATCAGCAGCTCTTCTCACAGCCTGGAAATCTCTTTGCGTATCATTATCAGGCTTAAAAAAGTCATCAAGGATCATTTGAAGAATGTCGGACCATTCCGCCGGAGTCCTCGGAATTTCAAATGCTGAAACCGTCTTAAATAATTTTTCAGCAAAATTCACAAAACGGCCCATTACAATGGCATTCTCCCCTTCCACCCCATCATAGGGGAGGATGCCATGAAATACTTTTTCCTGATTTGGGCTCATAGCATAACCCAGGACAAGCTGTTTCAGTCCGGCACTCCATGTATTTTCCTCGAATTCCGGCAGGTCCATTTTCCCTCGGTGTCCGGCATCTATTCCCCACCTTATTCCGGTATCACTCACCCATTTTCCGATCAGTCTGAGATCATTTTTACTAAAGCCAAACTTCTCCCTTACAGGAGCCGCTTCAAGAAAAGATAACACCTTTGACACCCCGAACCTCGATCCACTGAGGCCGAGAAGTAAATTAAACGCCCTGATAACACTGCTTTCATTTAGAACTGTCCGATCGGCAATGCTGTATGGAATACGCTTGCCTTCGTTCACAGGCACATCGAAAACCGCTTGAATATATGGCGCATAGATTTCAATATCCGGAGTCATGACCAGAATATCGCCGGGTCTTAATGAAGGATCCTCATCAAACATGTTAAGCAGGTTGTCATAAAGCGTTTCAACTTCCCTCACCGGACTGTGACATGAGTTGATCATAATGGAGTGATCAGCCTTGCGAATGATCTTCTTCCCTTCTTTGTCCGAACGATGAACAAGGTTTAAAATATCGGACTGGATGCAGGAAAGCAGGTTTTCCTCTCCGGGATCCTCGATAAATTCCTCTATCTCGCAGTCAATTTCCTGGATCAGATCAAAGAAATCGCGGCCAAGTATCCCGAGGTCAGACAGTATCCTGTTTCCCTGTTCCAAATACAACAGGCTGCGTGATACACCCTGTGTACCGGTTTTACCGGAAGCTTTTTTTATTTCCCTATCAGATAGAATATCTCCCCAGAATTCCCGGCAGGGATTGATCAGGAACAGATTCACTTCTGAAATTCGGGATATCGCCTCAAGAATATTCATATGAAACTGAGGAAGAGCGGATATGCCGAATACCATAATTCTTTCAGGAAATTTTATCCTGCCAGGTATCCGATCAGGTATCCGGTCAGACATCCGGTCAGACATCCGGGCGTTAAGGTTTTCAAGAAATATTTTTAAAAGAGCTGCCCTGTGAGGTGTCTTGTTCTCACTTATAAGCTTACGCCACAACACTGCCTGCCATACATCTTCTTCTCCGTCTTCCCATTTAAAAATCATCTCGGGCCTGAATAAAAGATACTGGTCAAAGATGTCTGCAATTTTTGCTGCGAGCTGATATGTTTTTCGATCCAACCGGCTGTCTCCCAGGTAATGCCGGATTTCTTCAAATGCCGCCTCTTCGAGACAAACCGGCAGCAGCTTCATGATCTGCCAGGTCATTACATCGGGGCTAAAACCAGGTCTGTCAACTTCCAGGGGCACGATCCTGGTCATCATTTCCCTGGTCATCATTTCCCTGGTCATCATTTCATAGATAAATGTGTTTGGATAAAGAAACCGGTTGTTTGCACTTACGCCTAGATATCGTGCAATTTCCATTGATATCCAGCGTTCCATGCCACTACTCTGGACAACGAAAATCTCCGGCTCCAGGGGTGATGTTAATGGTGTTTTCAGAATATCTGCAAGAACCTCGGACAGTGTCTCGAGTCTGTTTCCCGTAAAGAGCCTGAAACGTGACATTTTCTCCTCTCGGGTTTTAATAATGGCAACCTATTACTGCATGGCGCATATCTTAAAAACAAGTCGCTCCAGCACCACCTTTGCATCATGGCCTGTTGTTTTCAGCAGCAGGTCGGCATCACCCAGGTTTTTCATGGCATCAATCAGTTCCTGCCTTGAGAAGTTTCCGGCTGAAAGAAATGTCTGAAAGACAGGATAAGGGTTGTTTGGATTCTTTGCAATGACAAGGTCTGTCTTCACCCCTTTTTTCACCGATGTTTCTGTTGCATCATCCTCTCCTGCCGTCATCTCTGCCTGTTCTTCGATGTTCTGTTTAAGTGTACTGTCAGATGATATAATGGCAGGCATAATGTTGGTTTTAAAAAAATCGTACGAGATTCCGGTTTGACCGGCTTCTCCATAAGTATTTTCCATAAAATCTCTGATCAGGAGCAGTTTTCTGATATGGTTGACAATTCCCGCCAGAATCTGAAGCGGGTAAAGACCGTCCTCCAAAAGGGACCCGATAAGAAAAAGTGCCTGTTCAGCTTTCTTGTTTGATATGGCTCCTGTCAGTTCAAAAATCGGGTCTTTTTTCGTTCTCTTCACCAGGGACGCCACATCCTTACTTGTAATCATTTCACTGTCACCGACATAGCTGACAAGCTTTTCCAGACTGTTTGCAAATGTGGACAGGTCAAATCCCGTTGTTTCCATAAGGGTAGCGAAAGCCTTTCTGTCCATGGTCTTGCCGTTTTCAGACACGATCATTTTCATACTTTCATACAATACAGCCTCCTGCGCTTTTTTATCCGCCATCCGGCTTCCCTGGGGAATTGAACAGTCGATAATCATGCCGGCACTCTTCACAGCCTTGTAAAGCGTCCTCCGTTTATCCACCTTTCCTGTAGTCATGACAAGCAGGTTTTGATCCGGGAATCCTTTTTCAATTGCTCCCTGCAAAAGAGCTGCATCTGCTTTAATCGAATCCGTATCATTTTCTTCCGACGCATCAGCATCCTTTGCCTGGGTCCCTGTTGAAAACAGCCCGTCAATAGCCACGGTGACGATTTTAGTATCTGAAAGAAATGAATACGTACTCATGCTCTCAACAGCCTTTGCCACGCCATTGTTTTCACCGTCTATCTTTTCATAGTTAAATTCCCTGTCGGATTCAGGAATCAGGATGTCAAGGATATCCGATAATACTTTTTTGACCAGAAAGTCTTCCCCAAAAATAAGATAAACTTTTGCAGGGTCTTCCTTTTTCAGTTTTAATAAATAGTTTTTAAAGTCTTTGTAATGAATCTCAGACATTTTTTTCAGATGCCGACATGGCCCTTCTTGAAAGAATAATCAGCATGACCACTGCAAGAGATGCCATGGACCATCCGATAATCTGAGAAATGGAAAACATTCCGAAAACAATACCGCCCCGAAAGTCAGCTCTGAAAAACTCGATTGTTGAACGTG
The DNA here is from genome assembly GCA_019307665.1 of Deltaproteobacteria bacterium. GTDB lineage: Bacteria > Desulfobacterota > Desulfobacteria > Desulfobacterales > SURF-7 > JAFDJC01. The sequence continues at coordinate 10,506 of JAFDJC010000111.1, forward strand.
TAATGCCGTAAAGCACGACATAGATCCAGAACAGCTGGCCGTCAAACTTCATACGTCGTCTGATGAAAGTCAGTATAAGAAAAATGATCAGGTTGCTTCCCGAGGCATACAACTGGGTAGGATGAAGCGCAACGCCGATAGGCCTTGCCAAAGTATGGGGATCAGTGAAGGTAACCGCCCATGGAAGATCACAAACTTTTCCATAGCAGCATCCCGCAGAAAAACATCCGAGTCGTCCCAGGACATGGCCGATAGCAACAGCAGGCGCGCAAATATCGGCGGTTTTCCATAACTGCAATCCGGTTTTTTTTACGTACACAATACCGGTTATAAAAGCACCGATAAAGGCCCCGTAAAAAACAAGCCCGCCGTTCCACAAGCGGAAGATTTCAAAAAAATCATCGGCAAACATCTCCGGATTTGTGGCCACATAAAAAACTCTCGAACCGATCACACCCGAGATAACCAGATAGAAACAAAGATCTGTTATCTTATCAGGGTCAATGCCGACTCTTTTCGCTTCTTTCCTCGCGACAAAAAGAGAGAGCATAATGCCCGTTGCAATTAAAAAGCCATACGTATAAATGGTAAAACTGCCGATTTTCAATAGTATTGGATGCATATCTTAACTCTCTAAAGGCATTTTTTTTAAAATCAGGTGAAACAAAAATATCGCCATGCCGATGGATATGGCGCTGTCGGCAATGTTAAACGCCGGCCAGTGAAGGTCCTTGATGTAAAAATCAAGAAAATCAACCACTGTACCCAGCCGAATACGGTCGATCATGTTACCGATGGCGCCGCCGAAAATCAGCGCGAATCCTGATGCAAGGATTGGATGTGTTTTGGGCGTATTTTTATAAAAATAGAAAATAAACCCCATGGCAATGGTGGATACAACAAGAAACAGAAGTGTGCGTACCAGGAGGCTCTGGCCGGACATAAACCCAAACGCCCCACCCGGATTATAAATATGTGTAATATTGAAAACCCCCGGAATAACAGCTACCGAACTATACGGCGTAATCAACTTTACGATAACCGCCTTGGACACCTGATCAAATAAAACGACTATAAACGAAACAATAATTAGAATTTTATATTTTCCCATATTGATCATTAATCCGTCCGTAATCCTTTAGTGCGAATTTGTGTCATCCGCTTTGTATCCGATTTCAACAAGAGCCGTCCTGCACCGCTCACACACCGTCGGCTTTTCAGTATCTTCGCCAACCGTCTGGTCATATATCCAGCACCGCTCGCATTTTTCACCAGGCGCATTACCCACTATGATTGACAGCCCTTCTATTTCTTCACTTTTATAGTACTCACCTGTGTCAGGCAGTTCATCTTTCAGCAGCGTTTTTGAAACAATAAAAATATGTCTTAATTCCTGTTCATATCCGCTGAGAAATGACAGAAGATCTTTGTCGGCACTGATAATCACCTCTGCATCAAGCGGATGCCCGATGAGTTTCTTTGCCCTTGCAAGCTCCAGCGCTTTTGTCACTTCGCCACGGATCTTGATGAGCTTTTCCCATTTTTCAGCAAGCGCATTGTCCTGCCATGCTGAGTCCGGCTCAGCAAAAGATGCAAGATGGATACTGTCTTCCTTTGATTCTGCTGTTGGCATGAATTTCCAGATTTCCTCTGAAGTAAAAGGAAGTATGGGCGCCATAATTCTGGCTACAGAGTCGAGAAGAATATGCATGACAGTCTGCGCGCTTCTTCGGGCCCGGGATGCAGGTGGCGATGTGTACAGCCTGTCTTTCAATATATCCAGATAAAACGAAGAAAGGTTTACTGTACAGTAGTTATAAAGCGAGTGATATATGGTATGAAACTCATACCTGTTGTAAGCGTCTTTTGCCTTTTCTATCAACTTGCAGAGTTTGTGCAGCGCAAACCTGTCGATTTCGTTCATGGATTCCAGGGCAACCGAATCCTTGCCTGGATTAAAGTCACTGATATTTCCAAGCATGAACCGGCAGGTATTTCGGATTCTCCGGTATGCATCGCTCAACTGCTTTAATATATTATCCGAGATCCGAATGTCATCCCTATAATCAGAAGCGGAAACCCATAGCCGTAAAATTTCTGCTCCAAACTGCTTGATCACCTTTTCAGGGGCAATCACATTACCGACTGATTTGGACATTTTTTTCCCGTGAGCGTCCACCACAAATCCGTGCGTCAATACAGCCTTATACGGCGCTTTGTCCCTTGTTCCTACAGAGTGAAGCAAAGTGCTGTGAAACCATCCCCGGTGCTGGTCGCTTCCTTCAAGATAAAGATCTGCCGGCCATCCAAGGTAATCACGCGCTTCCAGTACTCCGGCATGGCTTACACCCGAATCAAACCATACATCTAAAATATCATCCTCCTTAACCAGATTTTTTGATCCGCATTTCCGACATTCAGTTCCATTGGGCAGAAAATCTTCAATTCCTTTTTCAAACCACACGTCGGCTCCATGTTCATCGAACATGGAAAAAATCTTTTCATCAACTTCCTGGTCTGAAACAATGGTTTGGCAATCTTCACAATAAAAAACCGTAATCGGAACTCCCCAGGACCGCTGTCTTGATACACACCAGTCCGGTCTGTTCTCGATCATGCTGAAAATTCTATCCCTGCCCCATGACGGAATCCACTGTACTTTATCAATTTGGGCCAAAGATTTTTGTCTAAGGCCGGTATTGTCCATGGAAATAAACCACTGGGGCGTGGCCCGAAAAATAACCGGTTTTTTACATCTCCAACAGTGGGGATAGGAATGGGTGATCTTTTCCTCGGCTATAAGCGAATTGTTTCCTTTTAGTTTTTCGGTTATCTCTGCATTGGCCTTAAATACAAACATGTTGCCAAAATATTTCACGTCATCTGAAAAGCATCCGTTATCCTCAACAGGCGAATATGTGTCCAGGCCGTATTCAAGCCCTATTTCAAAGTCCTCCCGTCCATGGCCGGGAGCAGTATGAACGCAGCCGGTACCGGCCTCCAGGGTTACATGCCGGCCGAGTATGACAAGAGATTCCCGGTCATACAAGGGGTGACGACATTTTTTCCTTTCGAGAGATCCGGCCTCAATATCCGCAAGAACCGAGTATTCTTCTTTCCCGAACGTTTTCATACAGCTTTCCACAAGATCCTTTGCAACAATCACAACTTCGTCATTTCCGATATCAACTGCCGAATAGGTAAAGTCGGGGTGAAGCGTCACTGCGAGGTTGGCGGGCAGGGTCCACGGCGTGGTTGTCCATATCACCAGGAAAACCGATTTCCCTGAAAGTGCAGGGATGTCGTCACCAAGGTTATCAATCATCGGGAACCGGACTGAAATAGACGGTGACGACTCGTCATGGTATTCGATTTCAGCCTCGGCAAGCGCGGTCTGACAGCTGCAGCACCAGTAAATAGGCTTTTTACTTCTGAACAAAGCTCCGTTTTCCGCAAATTTTCTGCATTCTTTTGCAATGATTGCCTCATAGCGGTGGGTCATGGTCAGGTAAGGGTTTTCCCATTCACCTGACACGCCGAGACGCTTGAACTCTTCCCTCTGGATGTCGATAAATTTTTCAGCATATGTCCGGCATTCCTGCCTGACCTGTACCAGTGTCATATCCTTCTTTTTCGAACCTAGCTTTTTATCTACATTATGCTCAATCGGAAGGCCGTGGCAGTCCCATCCCGGTACGTATGGCGCATCAAAACCGGCCATCTGGCGGGATCTGATGACAATATCCTTTAATATTTTATTCAGGGCAGTGCCGATATGGATATGCCCGTTTGCATACGGTGGTCCGTCATGCAGGATAAACCGCTTCCGGTTTTTTGACGCAGCCCTGATCTTCTCATACAGGCCTGCCTTATCCCATTCTTTGAGCTGTTCCGGTTCACGGTTGGCAAGGTTTGCCTTCATGGGAAAACCGGTATTCGGAAGGTTAAGTGTCTTTTTGTAATCCATTTTTGCTCCGTTGATTATGCTTATTGACCATTAAAAATCTATGGATTTTAAGTCAGGGAAGGTACGTGTGTCAAGGACTAAAACATCCTGGACTTGCCCCAGGATTTATAGTGTTTCAAAAAAAAATAGCCGGGATACTCGTTCAATTATTTCCAGGACTTTCCCAAAAAACAGAGCTTAAACATTAGCAAACAGATTAAATTCAGGAGTTGAGCCGGATTAGCAAGTAAAAAGCCATTTTTCGGGAAAAATATTAAAAAGCTGAAAGAGTATATTCCTGACACATGGCGATATCGAATTGGCAAATTCAGAATATTCTACACGATAGATCAGGAAGAAAAAATTATATATATACTTACTGTTGATCATCGTAAGGACGAATATCGTTAAAACAAATCATTCGCTTCACCTGGAAAAAGTAAAGATGATTTTATATTTTCGTTTTATGTTTTCAGTAAAAATCCTGAATTGCGCTCCATCTTGAGTGTCCAAATATAACCAAGGATCGCACTTAAAATATTATTGAAATCATGAGCAATGCCCCCAGCCAACGTTCCAAAAAATGCCGAAATGCAGCCGGACGAACGGAAAACGGAATAAACCGATAATTCTCCCTTTTTCCTGTTTCTACCTGGTAGATCTATGCAGCAGTTGAAGACCGACTAAACGGGCTATCAAAACAGTCAAATAGATCTGCCCAATGGTCGATTCAAGAATGGTGAGATTGCGCGCCAGCAAACTAACCGGTGTAATGTCACCGTAACCAAGCGTAGTCAAGGTCGTAAACGAGAAATAAAGAATGTACGAAAGTTCCGAGGCATGCGCGGGAAAGGATATCGCTTCAGGATTGACCAGTAAC
>JAFDJC010000321.1 GCA_019307665.1 Deltaproteobacteria bacterium
TATTCTAAACTCTTTACCTGCATCGTTTTTCTTGGTATCATATTTTCGTTGTTTTACCATTTGGGTACCTCCTGTTTTTTATTGTGTTGTTTGGAAACATCAATATAACAGGAGGCCCAGATGGTTTATCAATAATTATTTATTTTCCATGCAAAATTCAGGTATATATTAAAATTCAAACCTATAACTTGGTCCGACAAGAACTCAATTCCGGATTATTTATGTTATTGACAATGCTATCCAAAGCTATTAAAGTCTAGACAGACTGGATTGATAATTATAAGGGGGGTGTTTTATGGGACATATATGGCAATTACAGGAAGCAAAAAATAAGTTCAGCAAGCTTGTTGAAAAAGCACAGTATGAAGGCCCACAATTCGTAACAAAGCACGGAAAAGAATCCGTTGTAGTCCTTTCTGTGGAAGAATATCAGAAAATTGTCAAACCAAAATCCAATCTATTTCATTTCATGCAAAATTCTCCTTTGTGTGGGATTTCTATTGATATTGAACGTGATAAAAGCGTTTCCAGGGAAATTGAATTATGAAATACCTTCTAGATACTTGCTTGATTTCAGAACTGACAAAATTAGAGCCAAATAAAAAAGCAGTGGATTGGATATTAAACGAAAATGAAACAAATTTTTATGTTTCTGTTCTTACCTTTGGGGAACTGCATAAAGGCATAGAGAAATTACCCGAATCGAGAAAAAAAGAAGAATTACGAATTTGGGTTGAGAATGAATTAAAAAATAGATTTCAAAACAGGATCATTGGAATAGATATTACTATCTCAACAATTTGGGGTAAAATTCAATGTATTGCCGAGAAAAAAGGGAGACCGATGCCGGCAATTGATTCCCTTATAGCAGCTACAGGAATTGTTCATGATTTGATAGTTGTTACCCGAAATGTATCTGATATGGAGCAATGCGGGGTGAAGTTGTTGAATCCTTGGTTACAATAAATAAGAAAAAGCGAACCACACAATTGTATCTGACGTGAAGGGTCGGCGGTTTTTTATTTATAATGAGCTCAGTGTTTCCTTGGCTTTTTTGAAGACCATGTTACCCTTCACGCAGCACACTGTAACGTTAGCATGGTCATCGGTTAAATAACTATCAAATCAGAAGAATACTAAATTCGTCTGGATAGAACTTGATGAAGAATAAAGACGCTGAAAATACTTCCGAGCATGTCAGCCAGCACATCCCACATATCAGCTGTTCTGGTGGGAACAAAGTGCTGGTGAATCTCATCGCTTATACCATAAAGGGTAGCTGAAGCCATGCTTAAAAACATCATAAGCCGGGGTCTGTTCTTTAATGAGAGTGTGCGATAAGCCCTGAAAAAAAGTATTCCTAAAAGACCATATCCAAAAAAATGAAGTATCTTGTCTAAAAAAAAGATGTCAGGGATGTTTTTTGGAACTGGTCGGGATGACAGTACAAAAATTAGTGCGCAATAAAATAGAAGGGGCAGCCAGTGAAAAATAAGAACCCGGCTTTTTTTCATTCTGTGAATATTCCTGTATCGATTTTTCTATCCCTGATGTGATTCAGAACCGTTTTGAGAAAGTGTTCCTCAGTTATTCCAAATTTAACTTGACCGTCAAGGGTTCTTACAGAGAAATGCCCAGACGCTTTTTCCTTCTCGCCCACTGTAAGAATCAGTGGAATTTTTCCTAACTGCGCATCCCGGACCTTTCTTTTAAGGCTTTCGGTTCTTTCATCAACCTCAACACGAAGGCCTGCTTTGGTCAGTTTCACTTTTATTTCATGGGCATATGATATCAGATCGTCATTGATCGGTAACAGAACTGCCTGGACAGGAGCCATCCACAAAGGAAACTTGCCCTCAAAATGCTCAATCAGTATGCCCAGGAAGCGTTCAACAGAGCCGTAAATTACCCGGTGTATCATAATCGGCCTGTGCTTTTCATTATCCTTTCCAATATATGACAGGTCGAAACGCTCAGGCAGAGACATGTCAAGTTGGATTGTTCCGCACTGCCATGTCCTTCCCAATGCATCTTTTATATGTGCATCGATTTTTGGTCCGTAAAACGCACCGTCACCTTCATTGATTTTATAATCCATGCCGTATTTATCTAAAGCAGACGATAAGCCTTGTGTCGCCAGTTCCCACTGTTGATCTGTTCCAATGGACTTTTCAGGTCGTGTAGACAACTCAAGATGGAAGCCAAGCCCGAATGTATGGTAAATCCTTTCAACCAGTTTTAAGACGCCGAGTATCTCAGGTTCTATCTGATCCGGTGTCATGAAGATGTGGGCATCGTCCTGGTGAAAAGCACGGACTCTGAAAAGGCCTGATAAAACACCGCTAAGCTCATGCCTGTGTACAAGACCTATTTCCGCTGCACGGATAGGCAGTTCTCTGTAAGAATGTGCTTTTTCACCAAACAGCATCATTCCACCCGGGCAGTTCATGGGCTTAATGGCATATTCGGTTTCATCTATTACCGACGTATACATATTTTCACGGTAATTGTCCCAGTGACCGCTTTTTTCCCACAGGTTTCTATTAAGCATTATCGGTGTTTTGGTTTCAACATATCCTGCGTCCCTGTGTTCAATACGCCAGTATTCAAGAAGTGCATTCCAGACATCCATCCCTTTTGCGTGAAAAAACGGCATGCCTGCTGCTTCCTCATGGAAGCTGAAAAGATTCATTGCCTGGCCGATTTTACGGTGGTCTCTTTTTTTAGCTTCTTCAAGAAAGTTAAGATGTTGTTTTAGCTCTTTTTTATCAAAAAAAGCGATGCCGTATATTCTCTGTAACTGTTCCCTTGTCTGATCAGCCCGCCAGTATGCCCCCGAGACCTTCATAAGCTTCACAGCCTTTACCATTCCAGTGTGGGGCAGGTGGGGACCTCGGCATAAATCTGTAAAACTTCCCTGGGTGTAAATCGAAATCGATTCATCTTCAAGTTTGGATATCAGTTCAAGCTTAAAGTGATTGTCTTTGTATAACTCCAAGGCGTCTGATTTTGAGATCTCCTGCCTTTTGAACGGCAGTTTAGCCTTTATGATATTCTTCATTTCAGCTTCTATTGTCGGGAAATCATCTTCAGATACAGGTGCCATTTCGATATCATAGTAAAAACCGTTTTCAACAACAGGGCCTATTGTCAGCTTTGCATCTTTGTATAGTGTTTCAACTGCCTGAGCCATCACGTGTGCGGCGCTGTGCCGGAGAATATCAGTTGCTTTTTCATCCCTTGTTGTGATCAGCGTTATGCCGGTGTCCTTTCAATGGTCAGGTTCAGGTCGCAAAGAAGGCCATCGACTTCCATTGCCACACAATTTCT
>JAFDJC010000112.1 GCA_019307665.1 Deltaproteobacteria bacterium
ACCATCCTTATCCTGGGATATTTTATTTCAATGTTTTTCGGGTATGTAAAAGGGCAACAAACCGAAGAAAGCCTTTTGTATGTATCCGAAGCCCTTTTTCCAGCTTCACAGAAAAGTCAGGCGGCGCTAACCACATTTGAAAAGCAGATCAAGCTGTACGAAGATGCTGTTTTGCTCGGCGACACGTCTCTGGTTGAAAAGGCAAAGGGTAGTTCCGCCGATACCATGGAGAATCTTAATGCCATAAAAAACAATAAGGGGACGGATGCTGAGAAAGTTGCCGATATCGAAGCAATATTGAAGCTGCTTAAAAAATTCACATTTTCTGCCGGTATCGTTTACACTTCAATGAACTCAGATTCAATGCTGGCTTCAGAAGAAGAAGAGCTTTCAAGAAAGGCGGTTGTGTTGGCAGAAAGTAAAAAAACAATCAAGAACAAGCTGACATCACTTGCCAATGACTTCTCAGATAATCTCAAATCTAAGATTTTTACTGTAATGGTTGATACAAAACGCCTTAGATTTTTAAACCTTGTTCTGTTTTTTGTCGTATTTTCAGGTTCTTCTATCTTAATTTATTTTATTATCCAGAGATCGATCAGCTTTCCATTAAACAATACTGTGTCCATGATCAGGGATGTAGCAGAAGGAGAGGGTGACCTTACCAAAAGGCTGGAGGTTTTAAGTACAGATGAAGTGGGCGACCTTTCCATGTGGTTTAACAACTTTATCGACAATCTTCAGGGAATGATTAAAAAAATAATGGGATATGCGGATCTACTGGGCTCATCGTCAAAAGAGTTGACTGATCTTTCCGGACTGATGACGAATGGTGCTAACCAAATGTCTGCAAAGTCAAATGCAGTGGCAACCGCTGCAAATGAAATGAATGCCAATATGGATTCGGTTGCCGCTGCAATGGAAGAAGCGTCTACCAATACTGGAATGGTGGCGACGGCTGCAGAGCAGATGACCGCCACCATAAATGAGATAGCGCAGAATTCGGAAAAGGCGGCAACCATTTCGAGCGAAGCGGTTGCTCAGGCCAAAAATGCTTCCAACAGGGTAGAGGAGCTGGGTGTAGCCGCACAGGAAATTGGAAAGGTTACAGAAGCGATTACAGAAATTTCAGAACAGACAAATCTTCTTGCGCTTAATGCAACTATTGAGGCGGCACGTGCTGGAGATGCCGGTAAAGGATTTGCGGTGGTCGCAAATGAAATAAAAGAACTCGCCAGGCAGACTGCAGAGGCGACCCGTGATATAAAAGAAAAAATTGCTGGAATACAAAGCACCACCGAGGCAACTGTTTCAGATATCGGCCACAACTGTTTCAGATATCGGCCAGATTTCAAAAATCATTGATGATGTTAATGAAATTGTTGCCACAATCGCAACAGCAGTTGAGGAGCAGTCGGTAACAACTAAGGAAATTGCCAATAATGTTGTTCAGGCATCTACCGGTCTCAGTGATGTTAATAAAAATGTTGCCCAGAGTTCTGCAGTTTCGGATCAGATTGCAAACGATATAGATGAGGTAAACCAGTCGGCCGGAGAAATGTCAAACAGTAGTTCAATGTTAAACATGAGCGCTGAAAAACTGGCAAAGCTTGCGTTTGAACTGAATGAGCTTGTTAATAAATTTAAGGTATGACGGCTTTATAAAAATTGGTCTTTTTAGGAACAACCCGATTTAAAATTCTTGTCATTTTTACAGTCGGGCTTTTTGTTTCCCAAGTCCTTTCATTTATCCATGTGTACTTATCAAATATCGTTTATCAGGATACACTTGCGGCCATCACTCATGCCGGGTATCTTGCTGTTCCGAGTCAGGTGGCGGCCAGTGAGTTAAAAACCTTTTTCGCTGCATTTAACGGAGGCCTTTTTTTTACACTGACTATAGGTTTATGCTTGATAGTTCTTTCATTCCTATTTGCATGGTTGCTGTATAGGTTGCCTGTTAGAAGTACTCTCACGTTTATTTTACCTTTTGTTGTCTGGCTGTTTTGTCTCGTCTATACAAATTTGGAAGGTTTTTCTTCACTGGTTTTTTTTCAGTTTTTTGTTATACCACCGATCACATTCATTCTTAGCATGAAGGTTTTGCTGCATCACAGGGAGAAACAAACAGGCAAAAATCCAACAATGCACATGGCAATTTTTACTGCCTTTGCTATTTTTACGGCATCTAGTGCCGACATGAACATTTTTCTAGATATTCGTGATGGTTTGTTGCTAAACACTCCAGTAGGAAGAAGTATAAATGCTTTTTACTATGATAACAGTCTTTATGCGGCAAGGGTTTTTAAATCACCGGGGCAGCGACTTTTGAAAACATGCGATTTAAATTCTGAAATTCCAATATTTCTTAAAAAAAAAATTATTAAGAGACTTCTTTTACACGATTATATTCCTGTGGAAAGCAATGTAACTCCTGATCTTTATATTGAAAAAAATGGTGAAGAACTTGAGTTTAAGTGCCGAGATAGCCTGGTAACCAAGTCGTCCATAGAAGACTTTCTTGAAAAACATACGGCTGTTCTTAATCATTTTGAGCAAGAAAGCGATCACCATGGTTTTTTTAGAAGATTTACGATGTTTTCCATTCTGTTTATTGGTGTCTTGATCATTTTTCTTGTATTGTATCTCCCGTTTTATTTTTTACTGAAAAAATTTATCAGCTTGAAAAAGGCATGCCTGATTGCCGGGGCTCTATGCATTTTTTCAGGCTGGTTTTTTTCCACCCAGTTTTTGGGAGGATATCAGGTAAATGATGAAAACCTCATGGAAATATTTGAATCTTCGGACGTAGATTCCAGAGTTGCCGCTCTGAAATATATTCACCGGAACCATATCGGCATTAGCGTTTTTCAGTTTTATCCTGATATTACTAAAACGGACAATATCGCTGAGCGATATTGGTTTACAAAAATCCTACGTGACAGGCGGGGGCCCTTGGTGAGAAAGACGTTGGTGAAACTTCTGGACGATCCACATTTTAACGTTGTCTGCATGGCGTTTCACGCATTGGGATATACCGGCAGCAAAAAAAATATCACTGAAATAATTAAAAGAATAAAAACTTCAGATAACTGGTATGAACAGTGGTATGCCTACAAGGCTATGAGGAGGCTTGGATGGAAGCAGAAAAGATTGGAATAAAACTGTTTACCATCTCGCTGTTCCTGCTTCTGTTAAGTGAAACCGGGAGCGTTTTCCTGTCATCTGTTTTTTCTAATCACAATATGCTGATTCTTGGAAGCACTAGGGTTCTTCAGCTTGCAGTATTTCTTTTTGCAGTTTCAATTTTTGGGCAAAGCATGTCTGACATCGGGCTGGGAAGACAGCAGATTGTTCCGGGAATTATAATAGGGTTAAAATGGTCTTTCTGGTTCGGAGTGGTAGCTCTTGCCTTATTGACCCTGATTTTTTTTATCGGTTTTGACATATTGAAAATTTTGCATACCAGATTGCCGGCGACAGGAGGCAATCTGTTGCTTTTCTTTTTGGTGGGAGGGGTAATCGCACCTGTAACCGAAGAGGTGTTATTTAGAGGAATCTTATATGGATTTTTTCGGCGCTGGGGTATATTGATCGCACTTTTCATGAGCACACTTTTTTTTGTACTCGCCCATCAGGCGTTTTCTTTGATCCAGATTACAGGCGGAATCATCTTTGCGGTTTCCTATGAAAAAGAAGGGAAGCTTATGGTACCGATTATGATACATTCTCTTGGCAACCTTTCGCTTTTTACCCTTTCAATATATGCCGAAAATACGATCATTCCGATATTATGCATGTATTTTTAAATACTTGACAAAAATTATGAATAAAAATAGGTTTAAATGATAGGTAGCACTGACCCTATACAGGTGGAGTTGTGTGTATGACTGAAAATATACTTTCAAGTGAAATTATCGACTTTTTTATGCAAATGCCGGTTTTTGGCCGGATGAATGCCGAAGAATTAAAGGTTGTTGCAAGACAGATGAGCGTCATTGAACTTGATGAGGGTGAAATTCTTTTCAGGGAATCTGAAAAAGGGAGTTTTGTCTGCTTTATTTCTGAAGGGGAACTGGATGTAATAAAGACCTCGGAGACAAGCGACGAAGGTGTGATACTCGCAACGCTGCACAAGGGCCATTCTATCGGTGAGATGTCAATTATTGATGATTGCCCGAGATCTGCAACCGTAAAAGCACGAAAAACCGCTTTGCTTTATATTTTGTCCAAAAGTGCATTTGACATGATACTTGAAAAGCATTCAAAAATCGGCATCAAACTTCTTAAAGGGATTTCAAAAATGCTGAGTGAGAATCTTAGAGAAACATCCAAGAGGCTCGCTGATTTTATACCGTCATTAAGTTAACTTGTTCTTTTTGTTCTTACCGTGTTGATATGGCTGAAGCTTTTCGAAACCATGTCTCTATTCCACAATCCTTTATTTGAAATTGGTTTAAATCCTTTTAAATCATGCTTTACATTCACATTTCACATTGGTAGGGTACGATAAATGGTCGCTAAAGAAATGATGCCCCAAAATTATAGGCATAACAAATTATTGCAAAGGAGCAGCAGGACTATGGAAAGATGCCCCTGCGATTCAGGAAAAGAATATAAAGACTGTTGTGAACCATTCCTGACCGGAGTTTCTTCAGCCCAGACTGCTGAAGCGCTGATGAGGTCACGATACACAGCCTTTTCTAAAGGAGAAGTAGATTATATCCTGCAATCCCTTCATCCTGATAAGAGAGAGCAGCATGAAGAAAAAACCATTCGCAACTGGGCCTTGAAGTCGGAATGGATTGGTCTGGAAATTGTTGAAATCGATAAAGGCGCTCCCGATGACAATGAGGGCAAGGTCGAATTTATTGCGAAATACAGGCAAAAGGGTCGACGTGAGAGCCATCATGAACTTGCCGAATTTAAAAAAGAGAATGGTAAATGGTATTTTTATGACGGACAAGCGGTTATTCCGGATCAATTTATACGTTCTACACCAAAAGTTGGACGAAATGACCCATGTCCTTGCGGCAGCGGTAAAAAGTATAAAAAATGCTGTGGTAAGTAGAAGGTCAAAACTGAAATCAATACAACTTATTGAATCTACTATTAAACATCTTGAAGGCCCATAGGATATAGAGCCCTTACAACTATATTCTTGAATGAATGATAGAATTATAGTATGATAGTCACAATAATGTTCGACTTGATCCGGCTATAATGATCAGGTCCACTGCTCACCGATTTTATCTGAATATCATACAGTGGGAATAAGAAACACCGCTGATTTTTAATAACACCTGATTTTTAATAACACCTGATTTTTAATAACACCCGGAAAGTTGAAAGCTTGTTGCCGTAAATCATGATGTCCCTAATAGTTACCGTTTTTATGTGCAATACATTTAATCTCTACCTCGGCCCCTCTCGGCAGGGCGCTGACTTCCACAACAGCCCTGGCAGGTTTAACTTCACCCATAAATAATGAGTAAATTTCATTGAACCTGGAAAAATTATTAATATCTGTTAAATAAACATCTACCGAAACAATGTCCCGGATATCCAAATCAGCTTCCTTTAGAATCTGCCACATATTGCTAAGGGTTTGATTCACCTCATCCGAAAAATTATTGTTTTTCAGTTCACCGGTCGTGGGAATGAGTCCGATCTGTCCACTGACAAAAAGCCATTGGCCGACCATAATACCTTGGGAATAGGGGCCTATTGCCGCAGGCGCTTTATCGGTTTGAATAATGTTATATGCCATTGTTATCTCCCTTGTTTATGGTTGATGACTTTCCTTGACACAGGTGCCTGAGCTTCACTAAAATATCATCCAATGAAAATGCTGTAAATGTAAATTATTTTTAATGACGGCATATAATATGAATGAAAAATGCAGATTACTTATCACCGAAGTCGAGAAAGCTTTCAGAAAGGGTATTATCTTAAGTGATGACGTGTGTCATTTTCTCAATTCTACATTTTCAAACCCCACGCTTTCTGAGCTTGAGGCCGTCATTAACGATACATCAAATTTCGAAAAAGATTCTTTTCTGGAGCTGGTTTTTTTCCCAGATGAATTCCTTCAGATAAAAGTTGAAGATATTTTATCTAAAGAATACTTTCAGGAACAGGATGAAAATATTCTTGTTGATTATTTTGCTTCCACAGAACCCGTGGCAGCTGTTTTTGTTTCAGGCTTTGAGAGGCCCCTTAAGATCAAAATGCCGGGATGGTCTGCAGAAGCACTGGTGTCGCGTTTAAAGGTATTAAAGCAAATTAACCAAAGGCTTGCTAAAGTCGTTGAAAAATATATTCATACAAAAGAGCAAAGTGTTGTCAGGGTGCGGCTTCGCAACAAAGAATTTAAGGAAAGTAAAAGCAAAATTGATTTTCTTTGTGAGTTTTTTAAACAACATGCGACAGAAAATGTTGATTTTTTAAAACACCTTGATTTTATCCTGCAGTTTTTTGCGGAAACAGAGTCTGATGAGATAATTGATCATTCACTGATGCAGAAAAAACAAAATTATGAGGAAAAAATCCAACAGGCCATAAAATTTGAAGAACAGTTGAGGAAAAATAATATTGAAACAATGATGATGCAGGGAAAGCGAAACCAGTGTATCAACGTTGTCGACCTTCAGGAAAAAATCGATATCATAAACTATTTACAAAACTTCAAGCGTGCTGTACATGAATGATCTAATGTAACTCGAATATAAAGGATATTGGAACGAAATGTTGCGTAATGAAATAAAAATATTTTTAAACGGCAAGATAAAATATATAACATGGATGATACTCGTTATCTGGCTTTGTCATAACGCCTGCCCGGTTTTTTGTGAAGAAGGTTTACCTGTATCAGGAATAAAAAATGTTGAAGCTGATGAAACGCTTTCTGAAATTTTAGACAATATTGAAAAAAAATACCATAATGCAGGATTTAAGACGGATTTTATCCAGTCTTCAATTTTGCAGGCTCTGAATATCACCGATAAGGCTTCAGGACAGGCGATTTTTAAATATCCGGGAATGATGAAATGGGAATATGAGAAGCCCGAAAAACAGTCTATCATTACTGATGGTAAGAATCTTTGGATTTACAGGCCTGATGATAACCAGGTTATAGTGGGGGAATTCCCGTCTTTATTCGGTGAGGGCAGGGGGGCTGGTTTTCTTTCAGATATCGGGGTTCTTCGAAAGAAATTTTTAATCTCAGAAGAAGAAGGCGATAAGGTAAGCTACAAGCTGAAACTTATTCCGGGGAATAAAAACCCGGAATTGTCAATGATAATACTTCATGTGTATAAAAAAGACTTTTCTGTTACTGAGGTCGTTACCTATAATGAATATGGGGACGAAACTCGTATTGAACTAAAAAATATCGATTTTACAGCAAATCCTGATGATTCGGTTTTTCTTTTTAAGATTCCGGAGAATACCGATATTATACAGCTTGACTGATGTGGAAAAAGAGATGAAACAAAAAATCAAAGGTCTGCTAAAAGAAAAAAATGTAGTGATGCTTGCGCATAATTATCAACCGCCTGAGATCCAGGACCTGGCTGATCTTTGCGGAGATTCCCTGGAGCTAAGTATAAGAGCATCCGAAACAGATGCTGATGTGATCCTGTTTTGTGGTGTTCATTTTATGGCGGAGACAGCCTCAATATTGTCTCCTGATAAGACGGTACTCCTGCCCAGGCAAGATGCCGGCTGTCCAATGGCTGACATGATAACTGCTGAGGCGCTTTCAAAAAAACTTGAAACCCTTCCGTCTATGCCGGTTGTAACATACGTCAATTCAACTGCTGAGGTAAAAGCCCTTTCTACCATTTGCTGCACATCTGCCAATGCAGTGAAGGTTGTCAACAGTATTGAAGGGGATCAGGTACTGATGACGCCGGACAGGAATCTTGCGGGATATGTTGCTCGCAATACTTCAAAAAAAATACACCTCTGGGAAGGATATTGCCCTTTTCATGACATCCTGACGCCTGCTGATGTGGAAGAAGCAAGGGCGGTGCATCCTGATGCCGTATTTATGGTCCATCCTGAATGCAGACCTGAAGTAGTTGAGCTGGCTGATGTTGTGACTAGTACTTCGGGTATGTTACGATATGCCAAAGAGTCCGACAAAACCGCCTTTATTGTAGGGACGGAAATCGGAATCCTCTATCCTTTGAAAAAAGCAAACCCTGAAAAGGCGTTTTATCCGGCTTCCACGAAGATGGAATGTATTGAGATGAAGAAGATTACGCTCGAAGATGTTGCAAGGAGTCTTGAATTTATGGAAGGCCGGGTAAAAGTTCCGGAGCATATCCGGGTCCCGGCCATGAAAGCTGTACAGAAGATGATAGACTGCAGTTAAGTGACTCCTTTCATACGGCGTTTGCAATCTCTTCCGGTATATCGGCGTTGGTGTAAACCTTTTGCACATCATCACAATCGTCAAGCATTTCCATCAGCCTGACCATTTTCTCAGCTTCTTTTCCTTCAAGGTTTGTTGTTGACTGGGGAAGCATTGTAATTTCTGCAACGATATAGGGAATGGATGCGTTTATGATTGCCTCTTTGACCTGATCAAAATCACCGGGTTCGGTGATAATTTCAAAATTTTCGCCGTCTTCAAGCACATCTTCGGCACTGGCTTCAATAGCTGTTTCCATTAAAACGTCTTCGTCCACCGCTTCTTTTTCAGTCACAATATAGCCTTTTTTTTCAAACATCCATCCAACGCATCCGTTTTCACCGAGGTTTCCGGAGCACTTGCTGAATATGTGGCGAATTTCGGCTACAGCGCGGTTTTTATTGTCAGTCAGAGATTCAATAAGCACTGCTGCACCGCCGGGGCCATATCCTTCATAGATGATTTCTTCATAATTTTGGCCTTCAAGTTCACCGGTTCCCTTTTTGATGGCTCGCGTTAGGTTATCCTTGGGCATATTTTCGTCTTTGGCAGCCTGGATGGCTGTCCGTAAACGGGGATTGGCGTTCGGGTCCCCCCCGCCCATTCTGGCAGCAACCGTTATTTCTTTAATAAGCTTGGTGAAAATTTTACCCCGTTTTGCATCCAGGGCACCTTTTTTATGTTTTATTGAAGACCATTTGCTGTGACCTGACATATATTTTCCTCCTGTTTTTTTCTAAAGCCAATAATAAAGATTTCTTTGCTGGCCTTTCTGCTGCTTTTGGGTTTAAATATTTTAACCGTAGAAAAGCAGACCCGGACAGCGTCTGTAAATAGCTTAATATCTCCTCCCTGGAAAATTTTGCAAATAAATGCACCTCCGGGAATCAGCTGTTTTTTTGCGATTTCAAGGGCTGCTTCACATAGGCTAAGAGACCTGGCTTCATCAACCGTTTTGTTTCCTGTCGTTGAAGGTGCCATATCACTTAAAACAACATGGAATGGACCGGCCACTGCCGCAGCATTTTTTTCTCCAAGGGACATGATGTTGTCGGAAATGATGTTAACATGGGGTGGAATATTTATTGTAATCGGTTTTTTATCGATTCCCACCACATTTCCCTTGCTGCCGACAATGTCCGCCGTGTACAAAAGCCATGAACCGGGCGCGCATCCCAGGTCGAGCACACGGTGTCCTTTTTTAATTACATGATATTTATTTTGTATCTCCTCCAATTTATAAACAGAACGCGCCGGATATTTTTCCTTTCTTGCTTTAAGCGTATAATGATCATCCCACCGGTTCTTTTTTGTCGTTTTTTTTTGTTTCATAAAAATGTAAAAAAATAATATAAGTAAGTATGACTGTCAAGTTTGCTTTAGAAAAGAATTTCTATAGCTTCAGATACAGTTTTTACGCCGGTTATGCTGATTCCCTTGTTGTCATTCATGCGCTTTAGGTTAGCTTCAGGTAGAATACATTTTTTAAAACCCATTTTACTGATTTCCGCCACTCTGATATCTGCGTGACTGATAGCTCTTACTTCGCCGGTCAGGCCGATTTCGCCGAGTACCACTGTTTCATCGGCAATGGATCTGTCCAGAAAGCTGGAGGCGATTGCAGCAACAATGCCCATATCCACCGCCGGTTCGTTAACTCTTACACCTCCTGCAACGTTCATGAAAATATCATATCCCATAAGCTGCATACCAATCTTTTTTTCCATGACCGCCATAAGCAGCGCAACCCTGTTTTGATCAAGGCCGAGGATCGTCCGGCGCGGGCTTGCAAAATTTGTACTGGTGGCAAGGCCTTGAAGCTCAACAAGGATGGGCCTTGTGCCTTCCATGCTGGCTGTCACTACAGATCCCGGAGTATTTTCCGGTCGTTCTGAAAGAAACACCGCCGAAGGATTTGTTACCTGTTCCAGGCCGTTTTCCTTCATCTCGAACACACCGATTTCATTGGTAGATCCAAAACGATTTTTTACTGCCCTGAGAATTCTGAACACATGATTTCGGTCGCCTTCGAAATAAAGTACCGTATCGACCATATGTTCCATTATTCTTGGCCCTGCA
>JAFDJC010000113.1 GCA_019307665.1 Deltaproteobacteria bacterium
ATAACAGCCTGCAGGATAAGGTACCTGAAGTTTATGCAATCGGAGCATGCACAGAGCCGAAAACGTTAATTGTTGATGCAGTTAAAGCAGGAAACGAACTTGCATCATCCATATGATTTGGATCTTCTCTCGATAATAATTATTTAACATGAAAGGATTGATATTATGGACGGAGCAACCAAAATAGTTTCAGATTGGATCGTCAATGCAAAGTACGGTGATTTTCCCCAGGAAACCATTGACACAACAAAAGGGCTTCTTTTAAAGACTGTCACCGGTATGGTGGTCGGTGCAAGGGAACCGATTGGTAAAGTGATAACCAACTATCTTGCCAGGACAGCAGGTCCCGCTGTGGCAGGTGTTACCGGCGGCGGGTTCCGTACAACAGTTGAAGATGCTGCATACGCTCATGGTGTTTTCGCCCATGCATCAGAGCTGGAAGATGATGAATTTCCAAAAACAGGTGACGGTCATGGTAATTTCTGGTCCTTTCCTGCCATCTTATCCCTTGGTGAGGATTGTTTTTCAAGCGGGCGAGAGCTGATCGTTTCAGCGATTATGTCCTGGGAAATACTCTCAAGATTAACCCGAGCTGCCTGCGCGGGCAATGTAGAGGGGAAGATGGAATACACCGTAGCAAATCATACCGGTATCTCCACGGCAGCCTATAATGGAACCATCAGCACAACCGTGGGAGCGGCTCGACTAATGGGACTCAATGCCGAGCAAACATTGCATGCATTGAGCCTTTCGGTTTCCCATGCAGCAGGAAAAGTTGCCCAGCTCGGGTTTGATGCCCATTTCATCGAGTCCGGAAACAGCTGCCGGACCGGAATACAATCCGCTATCTTTGCCAGAGAAGGCCTTACTGGCTGCACTGACATTTTTGAACGGCAGGATGGTGTCTTTGGCCCTGTCTGGTCAGAGGGGATGGTGGATGTAGACATCATGACAAAAGACCTTGGCAAGCCGCCTTTTATGGTTCATAACGTGGAATTCAAAAAATACGGCTGCTGCAATCTTATGCACGCCACAAATGATAATGTTCTGGAAGTGGTTGAAAAGAATGATTTAAAGCCTGAAGATATTGAACAGATCGAGGTGGGTGTTACCATGGTTGGCGACAAATTCTGCAACAGACCGGACCCGATATCACCCACAGAAGCAAGGTTCAGTTACCAGTTTGCCGCAGCTGAAATTGTACTGAGGCGTAAAATTGATTATTCTACTTTCTCTGAGAAGCGGCTGGCTGATGCTGATATCAGGGAGCTCGCAAAGAAGGTCAAAGTATTTACTCCTGAAGGATGGCCTCCAATGGGGCATCCTGGATCGAAAATTATTATCACTTTGAAAAACGGAGAGAAAATCGAAAATGAAGTGGCATCCCAATTGGGACATCCCTTAAGACCTCTTTCACTGGATCAGATCACCGATGTATCCAGGAACTTCCTTGAGGTGTATTTAAATAATCAGCAGGTGGACCTGGTAATCGATACAATGACACACCTGGAGGAGAGATCGGATATCCGTTCCATGATGGATATGATGACAAATTTTCACAAACAGTAGTATTTTTTTTAGACAGGATTAACAGGATCAACAAGATAAAAATACGCTAAGTCCTGTTGCCCCCGTTTAAAGATGTTCGCCTGGAGAACGCTAAGTCCACAGTCAAAAGCTCTTTAAAAAACGTCCTTAACGTCCCCCTTTAACAAAAGGGGGATGTGTGGCTTAATAATTTTAAGCGATGGAGAGAAAAAATGAAATATGAAAAGCTGTTATCTCCGATAAAGATCGGTGGCTGTGAGTTTAAGAACCGAATATATAAACCACCTTCAGCAACAAAACTGTTTAACAATACGAATGGGTATGTGAGTGAAGCAGGGAAACTGATTTACGAAGCCTGGGCAAAAGGCGGTGCGGGATGCGTCGTGGTCGAGTCTCCTGCCATTGGTGATGCATTAAGTATTGATATTCCGGACAAATTTTTAATAACCGATGACAAGTTTATTCCCGGATTATCCGAGCTTGCCGGCGTCATACATAAACATGACTGCGCTGCATTGCTGCAGCTTTACCATGCCGGTCAGTGGCACTTAGGAATGATGTCAGGTTTGACACCTGTATCTTCGTCGCCTCACCCGCAGATATCTGAACTGGCGCCTGTGCCGGATTTGAGAATGCTTGCAGACAATGATCCCTGCGAAATGCTCTCTATTGAAAAAATTCAGATCCTTGAACAACAGTTTATTGATGCCGCAGAAAGGGCAGCCAAAGCCGGCTTTGACGGTCTGGAACTTGGCGCTGGTGCCAACCACCTGTTTGCAAGCTTTGTCTCTCGATACTGGAATTCAAGAAATGATGAGTATGGTTGCGACAGCTATGAGAACCGGGCAAGGTTCCTTGTCAATGTGATTAAAGGGACAAAAAAGCGTTTGGGCGACGACTTTACCATCATACTGACTTTCAATGGTGTGGAGGATAACATGGGTGACAAGGGCATAACCATAGAGGAAACCCTTGAACTGGTGAAATTGTATGAAGCCGCAGGCGTTGATGGGTTTCAGCCCAGAGGATATCAGCTATACAATCGTGCCAGCTACTGGACAGAACAGTATTTTTACCCTGAAAAAGCAACCGAGCTTCCGCCCAATATGGATTACAGTCACAGAGGCATCGGGGCATTCACCGGACTGGCAACAGAGCTGAAAAAAGTCACATCCAAGCCCA
Organism: Deltaproteobacteria bacterium; assembly: GCA_019307665.1. Classification (GTDB taxonomy): domain Bacteria; phylum Desulfobacterota; class Desulfobacteria; order Desulfobacterales; family SURF-7; genus JAFDJC01. The sequence continues at coordinate 2,731 of JAFDJC010000113.1, forward strand.
TCGTCATACCCGGAAAATGGGATCATGATTTTGATTATGCCGAAGAGGCATTAAACGACAATCGGGTTGATGTGATTGCCATATGCCGGGGGTTGTTTGCGGACTCAGAGCTTCCCAATAAGGTTATAGGCGGAAGAATGGAAGAGATCGCCCCATGTACGGCCTGCCTGAGTTGCCTGACCGGCGGCATGCTGCCCATCCGTTGCAGGATTAATGCCTTTACCGGCGGTGATAAACCCTATAACGAATATCCTGAAGCAGAGACCAGGAAGAAAGTCCTGGTGGCCGGTGCCGGGCCTGCCGGTCTGGAAGCGGCAAGGGTCTGTGCCTTGCGGGGCCATGATGTCACTGTCTATTCCAAAGAGGGCTTTATCGGCGGACTCATGAATATGGCCAGTGTCATCAAAGGAGATTACCCTGAAGATATTCAGAAAATTGTAAAATATTTTCAGGTGCAGTTAGATAAATTGAATGTGAAAGTTGTAAAAGGCAAGGAAGTTGACTTAAAGGTTATAGAAAAGGAAAAGCCCGATGTCCTTGTACTTGCCACAGGGGCGGTGTTGTCTGAACGGGAGATTCCCGGCAGGGACAATAAAATAGTGGTGAGTGACGGGTTCCTTAAAAAAGGTCTGGACCTGGCGCTTAAGGCAATGGATCCCTACAAGCTCAGCAAGGCAACAGAAAAATGGATGCCCGCAATCGGCAAATCCGTAATTATCATGGGAGGAGATATAAAAGCTGTTCAGTTATCGGAATTTCTCATAAAGCGGGGCAGGAAACTGACCATCGTGTGTGAAGAAGATGATATGACCTTTGGTGAAGGTCTGGCAAGGCTGCATAATTTCAAGCTCAATGAATATTTTGCGAAAAATGGCGTGGAAGTCATAAAGAATGCCAGTTTCAAGGAGATCACCAAAACCGGTCTGACATTTACAACCCAGGATGGAAAAGAGCGAACCGTAGAAGCGGATTCGATTATTCCCGTTCACCCCTTAAAGGAAAATAATAGCCTCAAAGAAAACCTGCAGGGAAAGGTTTCCGAAATTTATTCTGTAGGCGCAGCTAAAAAACCGGCATCATTAATTGTTGATGCGGTTGAGGATGCTGCTGAAGTTGCATTCTCCATATAGTGCAGATGTAATCTTGTTTGAAAAGATGGCGGTGGTCGGCGGTGCAGCCAATATGGCTGAAGGATAAAACATTTCAACGGCTATAGGGATATTTCACTCTGAAACGGCCGTTGTTGATTTATAAATTAGTTAAGGAGTAAAAAATGAAATACGAAAAACTACTATCGCCGATAAAGATAGGTGGCTGCGAGTTTAAGAATCGTATATATAAATCACCTTCAGGAACAAAACTGTTTGACAATACGAATGGGTATGTGAGTGAAGCAGGGAAACTGATTTACGAAGCCTGGGCAAAAGGCGGAGCGGGATGTAGCGTGATCGAGTCTCCTGCCATTGGTGATGAAATAAGTCAGGATGTTCCGAACAAGTTTTTAATAAACGATGACAAGTTTATTCCCGGATTATCCGAGCTTGCCACAGCCACACATAAACATGGCTGCGTTGCACTGATGCAGCTTTACCATGCCGGTCAGTGGCATTTAAGCAGCATGATGTCAGGTTTGACACCTGTATCTTCATCGCCTCACCCGCAGATATCTGAAATTGCGCCTGTGCCGGATCTGAGAATGCTTGCAGACAATGATCCCTGTGAAATGCTCTCGATTGAAAGGATCGAGATTATTGAACAGCAGTTTATTGATGCGGCAGAAAGGGCAGCAAAGGCCGGTTTTGACGGACTGGAGCTTGGCGCGGGTGGCAACCACCTGTTTGCAAGCTTTCTCTCTCGATACTGGAATTCAAGAAATGATGCGTATGGCTGCGACAGCTATGAAAACAGGGCAAGAATCCTTGTCAATGTGATCAAAGGGGTAAAAAAGCGCTTAGGGGACGACTTTACCATCGTACTGACTTTCAATGCTGTGGAAGATAACATGGGTGACAAGGGCATCACCATAGAGGAAACCCTTGAGATGGTGAAGTTATATGAAGCCGCAGGCGTCGATGGGTTTCAGCCCAGGGGATATCAGCTGTATAATCGTGCCAGCTACTGGACAGAACAGTATTTTTACCCTGAAAAAGCAACCGCGCTTCCGCCCAATATGGATTACAGTCACAAGGGTGTCGGGGCATTTATTGGGCTGGCAACAGAGCTGAAAAAAGTCACCTCCAAACCCATCGTCATACCCGGAAGATGGGATCATGATCTTGACTATGCCGAAGAGGCATTAAACGACAATCGGGTTGATGTGATTACCATATGCCGAGGAATTGTTGCAGACAATGAACTTCCCAATAAGCTCAAAGATGGGAAAATGGAAGAGATCGCTCCCTGTACGGCCTGTTTGAATTGCCTGACCGGCGGTCTGGGGACCTTGCGCTGCAGGATAAATGCATTTACCTGCGGAGATAGACCCTATAACGAATATCCTGAAGCGGAAACCAAAAAGAAAGTCCTGGTGGCCGGCGCCGGGCCTGCCGGTCTGGAAGCGGCAAGGGTCTGTGCCTCGCGGGGCCATGATGTCACTGTCTATTCCAAAGAGGATTTTATCGGCGGGTTGATGAATATGGCCAGTGTCATCAAAGGAGATTACCCTGAAGATATTCAGTCAATGGTAAAATACTTTCAGGTGCAGCTGGATAAATTAAATGTAAAGATTGTAAAGGGCAAGGAAGTCGATCTGAAGGTTATTGAAAAGGAAAAGCCCGATGTCGTTGTGATTGCCACAGGTGCTGTATTGTCTGAACGGGAGATTCCCGGCAGGGACAATAAAATAGTGGCGAGCGACGGATTCCTTAAAAAAGGTCTGGATCTGGCCCTGAAGGCGATCGACCCGTATAAGCTCAGCAAGGCTACAGAAAAATGGATGCCCGCAATCGGCAAATCCGTAATTATCATGGGCGGAGATGTTAAAGCCGTTCAGTTGTCTGAATTTCTTGTAACGCGTGGCAGGAAACTGACCATCGTGTGTGAAGAAGATGATATGGCCTTTGGTGAAGGTCTGCCAAGGCTGCATACTTTCAAGCTTAATGAATATTTTGCGAAAAATGGCGTGGAAGTTATAAAGAATGCCAGTTTCAAGGAGATCACCAAAACCGGCCTGACATTTACAACCCAGGATGGAAAAGAGCGAACCGTAGAAGCGGATTCGATTATTCCCGTTCATCCCTTAAAGGAAAATAATAGCCTTAAAGAAAACCTGCAGGGAAAGGTTTCCGAAATTTATTCTGTAGGCGCTGCGAAGAAACCGTCATCATTAATTGTTGATGCGATTGAGGATGGTTTCGAAGTTGCGTTTAATATATAGGCCAAATATCAGAAAGTGAAAAACCTCCCGCAGAGTTGAGGTTTGGGGACTTGATGGAAGGGATCATTGTTTCGTGAAAGGTTAATATGGGAAAAGAACAAGAACTAAATGCAGATATAGCCATTATAGGTGCGGGTGGCGCAGGTCTGCCTGCTGCGGTTACAGCGGCCTATGGCGGCGCCAGTGTCATCGTGTTTGAAAAAATGGCGGCAATTGGCGGCGCGGCTAATATGGCGGAGGGGATCTTTGCGGTTGAAAGCAATATTCAACGTAGAGAAAATGTAGGATTAACAAAAGATCAGGCGTTCAAGCTTCATATGGAGTATAGCCACTGGCGGGTCAATCCGAGTCTGGTCAGAGTGATTATCGATAGATCTGCCGAAACCATCGAATGGTTAATGGCGCAGGGTGCAAAAATTTGTGAGCCAAGGGCGCTTTATCCGGATTCACTGCGGACGTGGCACACATTGGAAGGCTACGGTAAAACCATTACCAAAGCCCTTTATGAAAAAGCAAAGGAAGCCGGAGTACAGGTGTTGCTTAAAACACCTGCAAAAAAGCTGGTGCTCGATGAAGAAGGCCGGATAAGCGGTGTGATTGCAGAAGATAAAAATGGAAATACCATTAAGGCAAATGTAAAAGCAGTGATTATTTCAGACGGCGGTTTTGGCAATAATATGGAAATGCTCCAAAAATATACCAATGCTGGACCTGATATTATTCATTATGGTGGAAAAGGTCCAAATGGCGATGGCATACAAATGGCGTGGGAGATAGGCGCTGCTGCTGAAGGCACAGATGTGCTTCAACGGGGCATGCCCATGGTGCGGGGTGAAATGGGGATTACCCGTTTGAATACCCTTCTGTCACAACCCTATCTTTGGGTAAACCAGTGGGGTGAACGGTTTTTTGATGAGGGGACATATGAGTTTCCTTTTGTGGGAAATGCCATTGCAAAACAAGCGAATCAAATCATGTATATCATTTTTGATGATCATACAAAAAAGTATATGAAGGAGGTGGGGATTGATTTTGGTGCAGGGGTATATGTGCCGATTGCAACAAAACTGGATAATATTGATGCTGAGCTCCAGCGCGGTATCGACAAGGGTGAAGCGTATGTAGCTGAAACCATAGATCAATTGGCCAGCATGATCGACATTAATGGAGAAAAATTAGTCGCCACAGTTGAAAAGTACAATGGATTCTGTAGTAAAGGCCATGATGATCAGTTTGCCAAAAACCCAAAATTTTTACACCCTGTCAAAACACCTGAATTTTATGCCATTCGAGCCTGTCCGACACTTGTTGGAACTGTGGGCGGCATTAAGATTAATAGCAAAACAGAAGTGTTGAATAAAAAGGATGTGGCTATTCCAGGGCTCTATGCCAGTGGGAATTGTGCGGGTGGAATGTACGGGGACACCTATGATGCGGTGACATCCGGTTTGACTATCTCGTTTGCAGTTAGTTCCGGGCGCATCGGGTCAGAAAATGCGCTAAGATACATTGGTAAATAGTTTATTTTACCGAGTTCAAAGAGTTCTCGGAAATGTGTGGTGAGTACATAATTTTTATTGATAATATATAGGAGGTTTAACCATGGAATATGATTTAATATCAGTAGGCGCTGGTGGAGCAGGATTGGCTGCAGCTGTAACGGCTGCCGAAGCCGGTAAAAAAGCGATAATACTTGACAGGTTGCGGGTGACCGGCGGGGCAAGCGTATTTGCAAAAGGGCTGTTTGCCTGTCAAAGCCATATACAGAAACAGGAAGGTGTTGAAATCGATCCGGATAAAATATTTTTACAGCATATGGAATACACCCACTATCTTTCAAACGCCAGGCTGGTAAGGGCGATTATAGATAAATCAGCAGATACCATCAAATGGCTTGAAGACAGAGGTACGGTATATCGCGGTGTTCCGCCGCTTTATCCTGATGCACCCCGAACATGGCACACCACAAAACAGGAAGGAAAAGGGATAACAAAAGGGCTTACAAACAAGGCCAAGGAATTGGGCATACCGATCCATTTCCGGACAAGAGCCAGAAAACTGATTATTGAAGACGGAAAGATTGCCGGCGTCATTGCTGATGATAAAGACGGGAATACCATACAATATCGCGGCAAGACAGTGGTCATCGCCTCTGGTGGTTTTGCCAATAATGAAGATATGATGCGGAAATATACAGACTCAGGGGAGCCGACCATACAAATGGCCTTTGGCCAGGTGGGTAAAGAAGGTGACGGCATTAAGATGGCATGGGAGGCGGGTGCTGCTGAAGAAGGGACACATGTCATTCAGCGTGGATTAGCCGGTGTATTGAAGAAAAAAGAGGTGTTAACCGAGGCACCCACGAAAAGCCAGTTTGATAAACACATTACAGCTATCTTAAAACAGCCTACGTTCTGGGTAAACGCAAACGGAGAACGTTTTTTCAATGAATCGGAATTCTCTTTTGCCCATATCGGCAATGCCATGTCCAAACAGCCTGATCAGGTCCTGTTCAACATGTTTGATGATGACTACCGGAAATTGATGGAAGAAGAAGGCCTCCAGGTAGGTCTTGGCGTGTTTGCGCCCACCGGCACAAAAGTACCCGATGTTCCTAAAGCGCTCCAGGCCAGTATGGAAAAAGATGAAGCATGGATCTGCGATACCATTGAACAGCTTTGTGAAAAGACCGGTATGAACCTGGAAGTTCTGAAAGCATCCATGGATGAGTACAATGGATTCTGTGACAAGGGACGTGACGCGCTTTTTGCCAAAAATCAGAAGTTTATGAAACCCATAAGAAAAGCGCCGTTTTATGCTATCAAGGGGCACCCGACACATGTGGGAACTCTCGGCGGAATAAAAATCAACCACAAGTGTGAAGTGATCAAGAAAAGCAGTAAAACATTCCTGGATGTTATCCCGGGTCTGTATGCAGCAGGTAATGTGGCCGGTGGAATGTATAACGATACATACGATGCATCTCATACCCTTGGCCTTACACTGGCGTTTGCTTATAATTCAGGACGGATCGCCGGAGAGACGGCTTTAGAGTACCTTGGTAAGTAGTGCCCGAACGAAAATTGTTCCGGATTAACCTAAAATTGGCAGACTCTTTTAAATTATCTCACATTAAAGGTATCGTCCTTTTTTGTGAGATAATTTTGTGGAGGCTGACGAGTATTGCGGAGAGAA
>JAFDJC010000114.1 GCA_019307665.1 Deltaproteobacteria bacterium
TCTGGGTGCGAAGCACAAGATGCGAGGAAGAGGTGTAACTTCTATGGACCTCTTCTTGCCCTTCGGGCACCGGCAACTCGTTGCCGGTGTTACTCTGTTCGTCTCTTTATTGGTTCGGTAATCGTTGTAACTACCTGGCCAGTGGTCGCCACCACTACCAATCCTGAATTTATTTTTTTTTAATCATACAAGGGCTATGTAATGTAGCCCGGAGATTTTAATCCCAGAATAAAGGATAAAGGGGACGTTCGTGAAATATCAGGAATTCCATCAGTCGCATTCACAATCGCGATTTGACAACACTTCCATACAAAAAAGAATACGTTTTTCCTTATCAGTTCTGTCTGGTAAAAGTTTGTCAAAATTCATATGTTCCATTTCAGCTTCTACTTCCTTTTTTGACAAGATCGCATCAAAACCTTTGCCTATGACTTTTCCGGAGTTTGCTTCCATAATAATCGCATCCTGGCCGTTGGATATAACCGCGTAGGGTATGATATACGATTCAAGAAGCCTGGCCGCTGCGATCAACGGCCTCTGGCGGGATACAATGGAGCCGGGTCCGAATTTGACTATCATGACAGCCCTATCCCGCAGTCGTATTACAAAGTCGATACTTACTGTATCGGAATCTCCATCTACAGAGAGCGGAAGTTGCACATTCGATGTGATATCAGATTTAGAAAATCCTTTACCATTGACAAGAAATTTTGCAATTTTCCGTCGTTCCCTTTCATCATGGGTATCTACAACGGTTTTACCTGTAATAAAATCGGTTGTTTCTCCAATGATGAGATGATGTTTTCCCATATAATTATCAAGTATCAAGAGGTTTTTTTGCCAACATGCTTGCCCAGCCGTGAGCATGGGGACTACCATGGGACAGATCCTGCTCTACCCCTTCATAGTAGTAAAAGATTTCAAAACCGTTAAACATGGCTTTTAGCTCATCATGCTCAAAGTAATGTGTCATAAAAGCGGAAGTGTCACTGATATCACCGGATTCCATGCTGCATGGCGCCGCTTTTTTTACTCGGTACCCGGGATCTTGAACAGTAAACACATTGGCATATAGTGTGCCGCCTGGTTTCAGAGAAGATTTTATCCCCTCTACAATCCTCGGCCTTAAATCATTATCAAGGTGGTCAAGGATAGTTGCGGCCACTATGATGTCATAGCTGTTCTCCATAAAAGTAAAATCCGCAATACCCTTCAGCCGTGGAGATATCTGAAGGCTTTCAGTTCTGCCGACTTCTTCCAGCTTATCCAGCCCTGCCTTGGAACGGTCAACGCAAACAACCCTGCATCCTTTTCTGGCGAGAAAGATCGCATAGCGCCCTTCTCCGCATCCAAGGTCAAGCCCTACCTTTTCTGACAGGGCTTTATCGTTAAAATATTCAGAAAACTCAGGCCGAACTTCCAATCCATAATAAAAATCCTCCTTACTATAGAAAGAATTGAAGGTTTTTTTACTTTTACTGTCCATTACGGTACTTATCCGCCTGCTTTTTAGGAGATATACGGGCTGACGAGTTCACGGACTTTTGTTTCAATTTCATCCCGAACCTGACGCATGACATCTATACCTTTACCCTTGGGGTCCATGATATCCCAGTCTATAACTTCAGCCCCGGGAACATGGGGACAATTCTCCCCACACCCCATCGTAATAATCGCATCCGGCTTTGTTTCCGAAAGGGCATCATCAATAGAGCGCGGATTACGCAAAAACATGTCGATCTTTTGTTCTGCCATTGCATCTTCCATAACAGGATTGATATTAATACCCGGAGCACTGCCCGCACTTTTCGCCTCTACCCGGTCTCCTGCAAGATGTTTTGCAAACGCTTCCGCCATCTGGCTTCTGCACGAATTTTCAACGCAAAGAAACAATATTTTTTTTCTATTGAAAAGGGTGTCAAGCTTTTTGACTTCATTTTCAATATCATCCAAAACGTGTGGATGCTTTTTCATGTCTCCCGGGTTTTCAACTTTCCTGTAGCAAAGCTCTCCTGTAAAATCAGCACTTATGGCGTCAAAGAAATACTTTGATGTCAGATGCATCCCTTCAAACAGATTCTTACCCTTAGTTGCACCCACGCTGAGAAGAATCCCGGCCCGTGACTTTTTCTGAGGGTCGGAAAGACCTAGCATATACCTTCTTGACCAGAGCGCCTGCGACCTGTCAATTAAAGCCTTCAACTGCGCTGTTGCGTTGTAGAAATATATCGGTGTTGCTGCGATTACAATGTCAGCCTCAATCAGAAGGCCGTATATCTCCCCGGCCATGTCATCATCATTCGTTACGCAGTAACCATTTTTTTCACAAAAGCCGCAGCCTTTGCATGGGAGTATATTTTTACCCGGAACATATATGGTTTGAGTTTTTACGCCTTTCTGCTCAAGCTTTTCCAGAAAAGAAGAGAGCAGAAAGGCGGTGTTACCTTTTTTTCTCGGGCTCCCGAGAAGTCCTAATGCCAGCATTTAATACCTCTCTTATCATTTTAGAATGACATTTTAATACTACTTATCAAAATGGATTACAATATCATCATAGGATTTTCGCCATTTTGCCGGATAAAGGATTTTCCCTTCCTGGAAATATCCCACTGCAAGCAAAAGTGGTATCCAGTAGTTCTCAGGAATCGCAAACTCTTTCCTCACAGCGTCTATGTCAAATCCATCCATGGGATGCGTATCCAGATCCAGGCTTTTTGCAGCCAGCATCAGCGCCATGGCAAAGAATCCTGTATTTTTGCAGGCAAACGCCACGCTACGCGCTTCACTCGCTCCATATAATGACGTGCATGTTTCCTTGAACCAGTCTCTCTGTTCAGCACTCATTGCGCCTGACTTTATCATTTCATTGAAATTCTTTTCAGCAAAAGCATTTTCGAGTTTCCATCCATCCATATCAGCAAGCACAATCATAGTTACAGGTGCATCGGTAACCTTTTCCTGTTCCCACGCATGCTGCCTAAGCCTCATCTTGCTGTCCCGGTCCCTCAGGACAATAAGGCTCCATGGCTGTATGTTAAATCCCGAGGGTGCCTTAGCTGCCAATTCAACCATTTCTCTTAACAGGCGATCCGAAACATCTTTTTTGGGATCAAAGAAATTTACGGATCGTCTGTTTTCGATTGTATTTTTAAAGTCCATAATATCCACCTATTTGTTTTATTATATTAATTATTTTATCTATACTTTACCTATACTTTATCTATAACTTTTTCAAAAACCATACCAACATATGAAAATATGATCAAAAGCATGAGATATGAAGGTTAGATTTGTAATATTATTTAATAAAACAAACTGTTATGAAAGCAAAAGACCAAAAAAAACATGTTGCTTTCAAAACAGTTAAAGCGAAACATTGAGACAAAAGTGTCTTAAATTGATAAGGTTGACTAATCAATTTAGCGTATGGCAAGCGCATTGATTTCAGCCACAGACCGTGCTAAAAATCGGTTTGGCATGGAAAAGGAATGCTTTTAAAAAAAGCGTACCGGGCTTAGATATGGATTCAAACATTCATCGACCCACAGAAAAAAAAACGTCTGTTATCATCTTTCTCAAAGCGCCCATCAAGGGTTTTGTTAAGACGCGGCTTGCATGTAAAATAGGTGATGAGGCGGCGTTAAAGATTTATAGACGTTTCGTGATTAACACGCTTAAAATGCTTGCTCAAACAGGCCATACGGTTCGGGCATTTTTTTATCCGGCCGATGAAAGAAAAATGACCCAAGAGTTGTTGGGACATCACATTCAACTGTTTCCCCAGGAAGGAAAACATCTTGGTGAGAGAATGAGGAACGCATTTAATGAGACCTTTTCCGAAGGCTTTGATAAAGCGATTCTGATAGGAACTGATATCCCTGACCTTACTCCGGATATTATAAACAATGCCGTCATCGGCTTGAATGAATATCCGGCGGTTATCGGCCCGAGTATGGACGGGGGCTATTATTTAATCGGCTTCAATTCTTCAGGCTTCTTACCGGATGTTTTCAGCGGTATACCTTGGGGGACAAATGAGGTATTTTTAAAAACAATGAATTGTTTTACAAAAAAAAACTTAAGTATATGTGTTCTGACCGAATGTCGCGACATAGACACATATGAAGATTTGAATGAATTTTTAACTGACAGCAAATCGACTGCTCATTATTACAGTGACATCCTCGTCAAATCTTTAAAGTGACCCAGATGCCTCCCATACTCTCAATCATCATACCGGTCTTCAGGGAAGAGGCAATAATCAATACCGCCCTATGCAATCTGGAACCCGTAATGTCCGGGATGCCGGTCGAAATTATCGTTGTGGACGGCGATTTTGGAAAAAGTACGATTCATGCGATACAATATGACGGCATAAAAAAAATAGTTGGGCCCAAAGGACGGGGACCCCAGATGAATACCGGTGCGCGGGAAGCGAAAAGTGATATTCTCTTATTCCTTCATGTGGATACGATTCTGCCTGAGAATGCAGTCAACCATATCATATCGGCTTGTTCAAATGAGGATATTGTGGGCGGTGCATTTGACCTTGGAATTGCCTCCAAAAAACCCACATTCAGGTGGATTGAAAAAATAGCATCCATTCGTTCGCGTATCACCCGCATTCCATACGGTGATCAGGCTATTTTTATTAAAAATAGATTCTTTCAAACTGTGGGAGGATTCAAAAGCATACCGATAATGGAAGATGTTGAGTTGATGCGCCGGATTAGAAAAAAAGGGGAAAAAATAATATTGATTTCCGAGCCTGTCAAAACATCCCCCAGACGATGGGAAGAAGAAGGCGTCTTATATTGCACTGCAAGGAATCTTGTCCTTGCATGTCTATTTTTTTCAGGCGTGAATCCTGAAGCATTAAAAAAATACTACCCGTGAATTATAATGATACTTTATGAGACAGATATACTTTAAAAAGTATGATGTATTTTTTCTTCTGGTTATTTTGCAGCGTTAATGGTAAATGTATGGCACGATTTTTGATTCCAATTTAATTGTATGTATATAACCGGCTGAAACAGATATGTGCCGGACTACTTATTAATAAACAAAAAAAGGATCAGCGGCCATGACTGAAAAAAATATACAATTATATTCTTTGACAACCTGCGGGCACTGCAAAATGACTAAAAAGCTTCTGAAAGAATGTCAGGTTAAATTCACTTTTACGGATGTAGACTCCCTTTCAAAAGAAGACAGAAAAGTCGTACTTGAAAAAATAAAAAAAATCAATTCAAGGTGTTCGTTCCCCACGCTGGTTATTGGAGACAGGGTAATTGTCGGGTTCAAAGAACATGAAATCAGGGAGGCACTCGGCATATGACAAAAATTGCAAAGCTTTATGAAAATTTGAAAAAGATACAGGAACCCAAAGGCTATTTTTTTAACAAAGACCGAACAATAGTTTTTGAACTTCTGGAAGGCCTCATTGCCAATAAAGACAGATACGGGTATATGGCGTGCCCCTGCAGGCTCGCGTCAGGAGAAAGGGATAATGACAAGGATATTATATGCCCTTGTGTCTATCGAAAACCTGATGTCGAAGAATACGGAAGCTGCTATTGCAGCCTCTATGTGTCAAAGGAATGGAATGAGGAAAAAATAGAAAAAGAATATGTACCGGAGCGAAGACCTCCGGAAAAAACTTTTTTTTAATTGGAGGTGAAAAATGGGAAAAAAAATTCGACAGGTGTGTGAGTGTACAAAGTGTGGAAGCGAAGCAGAAATGGAAATTGAATGCTCCTGGGTTGATTTTGAGGAGGCTGAAAAAGCAAAGAAAAAAGATCAAAAAGCCGACATCAAAGTGAAAGGTACAGGGACCTGCATACATTGTGGTGGTGAGGCGGATATGTGGATAGATCTATAGTCTCTATTTGTAAAATTTGAATCCTGTGCCAAAAGCAAAAATAACGAGGCGAAAATGATAACAGTCAGGGGTGTTAAAGGATTACACCTGAAAATATCGGGAGCACCTTCACTCGAAACAATCAAGCTGGGCCGGCCTGAACATGTAGGATCAGTCCCTTTTAAAATCCCCTTCATAAAACCGAAACTTCTCGTAAGCACAGGCGATCACGTTAAAATAGGGACACCACTTTTTCATGATAAAAAAAATCAGGACTTAAAGTTTGTATCGCCCGGCTGCGGAACTATATCCGACATAGTGTTCGGACCGCGAAGGGTGATTGAAAAAATTATAATTCGGTTAGACAGCAATGAAGAATATGAAAAATTCGATCGCCTGAATAAAAATGATTTACAGACTCTAAGCAAAAAGAACCTGACAGACCTGCTGCTGCAAAGCGGTATGTGGCCGTTAATTAAAGAGCTTCCATTTCGCGGAATTGCAGATCCTGACACAACGCCGGCTGCCATATGGGTAAATCTTGACACCTGCGAACCTTTCCTGCCGGCCCCTGAAGTCTATCTCGCAGGTAAAAAGAAATTGTTTGATTTCGGTTTGCGGGCACTTGAAAAGCTTTCAGACAAAGTGAATATTTCAGCATCCGGAAACGGGAATTATGACATACCACTTACACATAAATATTCAGGACAATATCCTTCAGGTGATCCGGGTGTGCTGCTTTATCACACAAGGCGATCGTCAAATGAAAACCGCTGCTGGTATATTTCAGGCCAGGATCTGCTTCTTATATCCACTTTTTTAACTTCCGGTACATATCCCGTGGAACGTATAGTTTCAGTGGGTGGTTGTATGGCGGATAGTGTAGAAAAGAAACATTGCATCACAAGAACAGGTGTGCCCATAGCGCATCTTGCACCGCGGTCATCAAAAAAACAGAATATAAGATTTCTGGCCGGGGGCCTTTTCAAAGGATATGCGGTTCATTGCGACTCATTTTTGGGTCTTTATGAAACATCATTGAATGTGATCGACCAGGGAGACAGGGAAGAGTTTCTCGGTTTTTTAAGACCCGGATTTAACAAACCAAGCTTTTCAAGAACATTTTTATCGTCAATTAATACCAAGGACTTGGAAATCGACAGTGGTATTCATGGAGAGATACGCGCATGTGTTAATTGTGGCGCATGTGCAAAAATATGTCCTGTGGAGATACTGCCTCAGTTTACATTTAAATGCCTGGCTGCAAATGAAATAGAAGAGGCATTGGAACACGGTCTTCTCGACTGTGTTGAATGCGGGCTTTGTTCATTTGTCTGTCCCTCAAAAATCGAACTGAACGGGACCTTTCGTGAAGCAAAACAGGAGTATAGAAAAGAGCAATCTTGACTATTTAATATAACAAAATATGAAGTTAATAAAAAAAATATTCGATTCACAGCGCAAACATTTCTCGGAAACAGGAAGGCTTAAAACATTAAAGCCACTTTTTGATGCCTTTGAGACCATTTTTTTTATTCCATCGTCAACAACACAACAAACTCCGTTTATAAGGGACGGCATCGACTTAAAACGTTTCATGAGTATTGTCATACTCGCACTTTTGCCGCCTCTTATCTATGGCGTTTACAATACCGGGTACCAGACCGGCCTGCTCCAAGGCTTGTCACTTGCTCTGCCGGCTGTTTTGATTAGAGGACTTGAAACTATCCTCCCGATTATCATTGTTTCCTATGCTGTAGGATTTTTCTGGGAAGTACTTTTTGCTTCAATACGAAAACATAATATTAGTGAAGGTTTTCTGGTCACCGGCCTCCTCTTCCCCCTGATACTGCCCCCTACCATCCCTTTATGGCAGGTAGCCGTCGGTATCTCTTTTGGTGTGGTTATCGGCAAAGAGGTTTTTGGAGGTACCGGCAGGAATATCTTCAACCCAGCCCTTACAGGACGGGCTTTTCTCTTTTTTGCATATCCTGCAAGCATGTCCGGCGATTCCGTATGGGTTGCAACGAACCATACCGGACAGCAGACTGTTGATATCATAACCGGAGCAACCCCCCTGGCATGCACAGTTCTTACACAGGCAGGAGATAGTCTTGAAAGCATACTGTCGGAGGCAGGCTTCACATTTAAAACACTTTTGATCGGAGCATACCCCGGCAGTATAGGCGGCACATCCACTTTATGCTGTATGATTGGTGCGGCGATCCTGATACTAATGGGAATCGCCTCCTACAAAATTATTTTCGGGGGTGTTGCCGGCCTTTTGGCAAGCGCGACCGCCCTTAATTTTTTTAGCGGGCCCCAAAGTCATCCTTTTCTCTCCCTGAATCCGTTTTTCCATCTGGTCATGGGCGGTTTTGCTTTCGGTATTATATATATGGCAACAGACCCTGTAAGCGCGCCGGGCATGGAAAAATCAAAATGGATATATGGTTTTGCAATAGGAGTTCTTACGGTGCTGATCCGTGTCTTTAACCCGGCTTATCCGGAGGGGGTCATGATGGCCATTCTGTTTATGAATCTGTTTTCGCCGCTTATGGATCACATTGAAATAAGGATAAGATTAAACAAGAGGCTGTCGAATGTCTGACTATGCAAAATCTTTAATATTTGCCACCATTCTATGCATTGTCTGCAGCTCGCTTCTGACCGCAGCGGCCTCAGGTCTCAAGAAAATACAGCAGAAAAACATTTTGGTAGACCAAAGAAAGAATATACTCAAATCTGTGGGGCTGATCGAAGAAAAAAGGGAATACACTGCTTCTGAAATAGACCGGATGTTCAGTCAGAATATTCGTCGTGTTGATATAGATAAGACCGGCAATCTGATACAGAAGAAAAGAGCGGTCAATGAAGCCAACAACAAAACCCTGCCGGTATATCTTTATCAAAAAAAAGAAGGCTTGATTGAGGCATATATTATTCCGATAAACACAAGAGGTCTGTGGGGAGAAATTCTCGGTTACCTTGCCTTAAAAAATGACGGCAAAACAATTTCCGGTTTTACGGTTTACAAACATTCGGAAACGCCCGGTCTCGGCGGGGAAATTGAACAGCACTGGTTCCAGAGTAACTTTATTGGAAAAAAAATTACTGGTCCGAGTGGAGAATTTGCGTCCATCTCAATTGCAAAAGGAAAAGTAGAAGACAGCATTTCCAGAGAAAAAAGAGAAAATTATGTGGACGGTATCAGCGGGGCAACCCTTACCGGAAAATTTCTTTCAAAAGGTATGAAAGAGGTTCTTTCCGGATATGAGCCCGTATCTATAATTTTCAGAAAAAAACTTCAATTTTGCAAAACAAATCCAAATACACCCTGGTGCAAAAAATGAAAATAGCGAGGACAAAATCATTTAAAACCTTAACAGAACCGATCTGGGGAGAAAATCCCATATCTATCCAGATGTTA
>JAFDJC010000322.1 GCA_019307665.1 Deltaproteobacteria bacterium
TTATTATGATGTTGGGCATGAGCTTTTTGCCCTCTCTTTTTAGAAGCCATATGCAGCGATCCACGCTCTAAAGAAATTTGTCTTGCAAGATAAATCTTTGCCAGGCTCTGGTAAGGCACATCCATTTTGTTTGCAATGGTCTTTAGTTCCGCAAGCATATCCTCTGGAAGTCGAATCGAGATCGCCTTTACCGACGGCTTCAGCTTGGGAAAAGAAGCCCTCTTGAAATTTTTAATATCAAAATAATCAAGAGGAGAATGCTTTGCCCAGAACTCTCTCTCCTCATCTTCATTTTTAAAATCCGGAATAATTTTAACCTTTTTCATTATAAAAATTCCTCTCTCTTTTATTCATATCCCTGGTAGAGATTATTCTAATTAAGTTATTCCTCTTGGCGAATATGACGACAAGAAAACGATCTGTATCTGTTTTCCCAAAAGCAGCCCACCGTTTTTCAGATACAGAATGCTTTGGGTCATCAAGGACAAGAATGACCAGTCAATAATTATTATACGTACTAAGGGCCGTAAAATTTGACGGCCTTTTTGCATACGAAATCTTTATATCATGCGAATTGGGTCAATATCTCCCTTTATAATGGTGATGTGAGGAAAAAGATCTTGATATCACATTTCCGATATGATGATTCACAAGTCATACGAACAAATGTTCACATCGTCTTTTTTAAATTACCGTACCATAATAAAATTTCAATTTAAAGAGGTATTTAGGTCAGGACTTTCCCCATTTTTTTTATACTTCAAATAAAAATAACTGCTGCTTACTCGGGTGGCCCAGACAACTCGTTGTCTGGGTGCGAAGCACAAGAACCCTGCAATAATCGGAAATAAACGATTGAAGGCCGACAAACTTGAAAAAACGAAATGAAAAGGAAATATATCGTCAAAAACTTCTTTTGTTAATCCCTTCTCGCCCTTCGGGCACCGGCAACGAGTTGCCGGTGTCACCCATGTTTCAGGCTTGCAGAAATTATTTTAGAGTTTACCCAAAATTGATTGAAAAATGACTTTTTCACTTGTCAATTCGGCTCAGCTCTTGACCCTACTATAATTGCGAATAGTTAAACCCTATTTTTGGGAAAAATCCTGGTATTTATGCCTACGCCTCCAAAGCTTGACCAGATTCGAAGTCTCATTCGCATGAAACATTATAGCATTAGAGTGGATGAAGATGCTTACCCCTTTATTGAGTGCAGTAAAAGCGGAATAGTTGAAAGAAAGTTTTTTTAACTGCATAATTTGTAATTCCAATTGACAGATTATGCATAAAATACAGCGCTGATGTATGGGTTACGGAGACTGAGAAGGAATTGAAGGCACTATGAACTCTTTCAAAAGCCAAGCTTTGTAGTACCACAATAGCCTCACTCTGTTTTACCGACTATCAATCCTTTTACTTCTTTTCTGGTAAGACTGCGTCCTTTTTCAACGCTAAGTTTTTTTATTTTTGACACGATCTCCGACAGTCTGTTTTCATCAAAATCAATGCTGTTTTTCTCCAGAAATTTTTTCACCAGGTGTTTTCCGCAAAGGACATTCAGAAAAAAATCCTCTCCATTTCCTGTACCGAAAGGTGTCATGCCGTGGGTTCCAGCCACATGTGTGTTAACTGCATTGCCGAAAAAAGGCGTATTATAGTTCAACAAATGTATTCCGGTCTTTTGAAAGCACAAACCATCTACATATTCATAGTAGTTTCTGAACGTTTCAATATTTTCGGTTTTAAGGTTCAGCCTGTATCCCTGTTCTTTTAAATTTTTACCCACGATGAAAAGATCTCCGATGCCATTCCTTTCACCAATGCCGAGTGCTGAAACTTCTATAACCGATGCACCGGCCGCAACCCCTGCAACTGTATTTGCCGTGGCCATACCCATGTCATTATGACAGTGCGCACCTGTCAATGTTGATTTATCTTTTACAAGTTCTGTAACCATGCGAATTTTATCAAATAGCAGGTTTGGAGGCAGTATGCCTGAGGTGTCGGGCAATGTAAGGATATCGATTTCCAACTCATTGATAATGATCTGGGCACTTTCCCTTAAAAACCCGGAGTCAATGTTCCCGAGATCAAGAATATTAACTTCAATGCATGCTTCTTCAGACCTTGCACGAATATGATGAACCGTCTGTCTTAAAAGATCAAAACCTGAGTCTACATTTTCCCTGTTTATCGCTATGTGCAAATGAATATCGTTTACACCGGTATCCATGATAAGATCAGCATCTTTCTTCAGGGCCCGGCCCAGACCGGCAATTCGCATCCTGTAGCCCTTTTTGACTGTTTTTTCATGCAGGCAGTTCAGTATCTCTTTTTCGCTGTCATGGGCAGGTGGATATGCTGCCTGGGAAATGTCTACGCCAAGCGCTTCCTGAAATCCAATCAGTTTCAAGCGCTCCTTTTCCGACAGCATCATGCCGCGATACTGCATGCCTTCACGAATGGTCTGGTCTATCACAATAATCTGTCTGATATCCGTCTCCTTTTTTTATTTTTTTCATCCGGTTAATATCATCTCATAAAGTTGTTCAGCTCTCAACCATGAACCGGAAATAAGGGGACAGTATATCTATTTCTTACAATAGTAATATAAATTATCTTACTATGAATTATCATATGATAAGAAATAGATATACTGTCCCCTTATTTTTGTCCCCTTATTTTCCCCATATTTCCTGATATATTGATTTTTTCTTTTTTTCTGGAATTAATAAAAAAAATATGCAAAAATATCAGATTATGTTCAATTGACCGCTTCTTACCATTCCAGAAATTCGGAGCAAGTCATGGCAAAAATAAGTTACTGGGCAGACAACTATATTGAAAAGAAAAAGAGCGTCCATGAAGCAATTTCACTGATCAAACCTGGACAAAGAGTCTTTCTGGGTTCTTCATGCGGAGAACCTCAATATCTGGTCCAGGAACTATCAGAAGCGGCGGTAAATCTGACGGATCTTGAAATCATTCGACTTCTTGCCTTGGAAACAATACCGCTCACACTGCTGGCCGGGAAAACCGGAACACAGAGCCTCAACATCAGATCATTTTACAGCGGCTCTGCCCGACCGACCGCCATCTCACGAAATATTCGTTTTATTACGCCGATTAATCTTTCCGAAGTACCGCGCCTTTTTAAAACAAGGCGCCTTCCAATTCATGTAGCACTGATACAGGTATCACCGCCTGACGACTTTGGCTGGATGAGTCTCGGCGTCTCTGTGGATATAACACAGGCTGCCGCCCTGTCTGCAGACCTTGTGATCG
>JAFDJC010000115.1:0-2237 GCA_019307665.1 Deltaproteobacteria bacterium
ATACTGAAGATTAATCGGTGTTATTTGCAGAAACACCAACACACAATATATGGGAGATTGCCTTTCCAGCGACTTGGCCCTAAAAGTGAAGATTAGACCATATAATCTTTTTCTCTGGACCAACTGGAACAAGGGGCGGGAGTTAGCCGTAAAGGTGCAAATGAGAAAGTACCGAAGCGGAAGTCGGGCCGTAAAGCAATAAGGGAAAAATAAATGGAAAAACAAAGCAGTTGTGGATGTGTGGGAAGAGTGACGGATCCCACAAAGAACGGGGAATGAAGAAATGAAAAATATTTTATGAACGAAGGGTGGCAATTAGCCGTAGGGGATTGCTAAACAGCTTAAGGGCAGTTACAATATCCTTGCAGACCACATCTGCTGAAGCCAGAGTCACGGATGCTGCGCCTTCTTCCAGTATGACGGCAATGCCGAGGGCGGAGTTTGCCAGCATTAGGCGGTCGTTCCTGCCGTTTCCGATACAGGCGGTTTCAGATGCTCCTAACTGCATGATAAAATCGAGTTTGCCTTTATCCTGCGCTTCTTTGGGGAGGATAGTCAGTTTGCACGGTATGCCGTCAAGACCGGCCTTTGCTTTTCCAAAGGTGTCGGCTGTGAGCACATGGATCTCAAGCGATTCAGAAAGGCGAACCAGCTCTTCTTTGACGCCGTCCAGCAGTTTGCCGTCACAGGCAAGGGTCCCGTTATAATCGAGAACCAGATGCCTGATACGGATGTTTCCAAAATCGGGTATTGATATTTCTATCATCGATTATCAGGTCCCGCCGCGATAGGACACTATTGTTACAGGGGAATGACGAAAGAGCTTTTCAGCAACCGAACCGACCATAACTGTTTCTAGACTGGTACGGCCCTTGGGGCCCATAACGATCATATCTGCATTCTCTTCTTTGCAGATGTCAATCAATTTGGAAACAGGATGTCCGATTTCGATGATAATTTTGACTTTTTCCATGGGAAAGCCTGCTTCTTCGATAAACTGTCGGCAAGTCTTTTCTCTTTCCTCCCGGACAGATGAGACATAATGATCTCCGTCAACATCATATCCCATGGATGTGATGCATCCCACCGTATTAATGTCACGTTCGTTGATAATGCTTGCGACGATAAGGTCTGCATTCAACTGCTCGGCAAGAGCTGCCGCATAATCGAAAATGCCTTTTGAATATTGACCGAAAGCAAGTGCGGTCATGACTTTTTGTATCTTATGCATGTTATCTTTCTCCTTTATTACCATTATGCAGGTTAGGCAGGAACTGTTCCTGGAGCCGGCTGCCGGGGTCTCTGCATCAGGTAGAGAATTCCGAAAAGAGCAAGTCCCATGGGATATGCCCAGTATCGCTGATCATGCGCCATGCCTAACCAGGCGGCTATCTGGTCGGGGCGCATTAGTATGAATGTTACACATAAAAACAGCGGCACTTCATAGATCTTGTTTTTTGCCACAAACCATCCCTGGGTGGCAGAGGCGAATGCAAAGTTGCCCATGCAGGCCATGGCAAAGATAAGGAGTCCCTGGGTCCAGCTGTTGATGTTGTGCAAAATAAGGTCACTGTTAAAGATGAACATAAACGGCAGAATTGCTGTTCGGATATCGTACATAAATCCCTGGATACCGGTGGCTATGGGTGGCGATTTGGCGATGGCTGCAGCTGCATAAGCGGCAAGGCCGACAGGGGGCGTATCATCCGCCAGTATGCCGAAGTAAAAACAGAAAAGATGGGCCGACATCAAGGGGACAATGAAGTCCTGGGAGCCGGCAATGGTGACAATGGCAGGAGCGGTCAGTGATGCCATGACAATATATGTGGCTGTTGTCGGAAGCCCCATGCCGATGGTAAGGCTGGCCAGCGCCGTAATAACCAGCATCAGGAAGATGTTGCCCATGGAGATCGTATCGATGATCTGCGTAATAAGACCGCCGAGACCTAGGGCGACTACGCCTACGATGATGCCGGCGGCAGCCGTTGCAAGGGCAACGGAAACCATATTACGTCCGCCGGAGGCAAGAGATGAAAAAAGATCGGTAATGCCTTGCTTAAATGCTTGTCCCATGGGTTCTTTATTTAAGTATGCTTTTACCGGGTGCTGGAAAAGCATGATCACCGCCATTGCACAGATTGCTTTAAAGGCTGCAAGCTCGGGCGAATGCCTGACCACGATGAGTTCATATAAAAGAAAGCAGAGGGGAAGTACAAAATGAAGTCCGCCTATCAGTG
>JAFDJC010000115.1:2244-11752 GCA_019307665.1 Deltaproteobacteria bacterium
CGGCTTTGACCACATCAATGTACGGCACATTGACGTATTCGGCTATAATGAAAGCAGCCGCACACATAATAGGCGGTGCCAGCTGTCCGTCAGTGCTGGCGGCAACTTCAACCGCCGCCGCTTTAGTGGCAGGGTAGCCGACTTTTTTCATCATTGGTATTGTAAATGTTCCTGTTGTCACAATATTTGCGATACTTGACCCTGAAACCATTCCGGTGAGTCCGCTGCCCATTATGGCCGCTTTCGCGGGTCCTCCCTTGAATCTTCCGAGCAGGCTCAGGGCAAGCTGGATAAAATAGTAGCCTGCACCGGCTTTGTCAAGCATAGCGCCGAACAGGACAAAGAGAAAGACGATGGTTGCTGAAACATCAAGAGGTATGCCGTATATGCCTTCTGTTGACATGGTCATCTGCCCCATGAAGCGGTTCACTGAGACACCCTTAAAAGCGATGAGGTCCGGCATATAAGGGCCGAAAAAAGAGTATCCGCAGAACATGATGGCAATGAATGGAAGTGCAGGACCGATGACACGCCTGGCGGCTTCAAGGAGCAGAACAACAAGTGCAATGCCGAAAATAATGTCCCTTGTGATGGGAGCGCCATAGCGGGTAGTCATTCCGGAATAGTCTATGGCGATATAGAGTGCTGAAAAACATGCGATGAGTGCAACGATATAATCAATGAACGGAATTCGGGTTCTATCAGCAAGAAATTTCAGCCCAAAGCGTGACTTTTTAAGCATCGGATAATTCAGATAAACGATTAAAAGCGCAAAACCCAGATGGATAGATCGGACAAAAGTAGAATCAAGGGTCCACCAGCTTGCGATGGAAAGCTGAAAAAGACTCCAGCATACTGCAATTACGGCAACGAGGTGCTTGCCGGCGCCTTTGGGTTTTCTTCCAATGCCTTCTTCTTCTTCAGCAAGTCTTTTAGCAAGATCCATCCCTTCGTCATTGATATCATCTTTAAGCTTGGGCATAATTATTCACCTGAAGTTATTCACACGATCAAAAAAAAGACAATTCATCGTTAGTCAAGTGTCCGAACCGGAAGAGCGCGATATGCGCGGTTACGAACCATTCTGTCCGTATAATGATATCCACGGTTGA
Source organism: Deltaproteobacteria bacterium (assembly GCA_019307665.1). Lineage (GTDB taxonomy): Bacteria > Desulfobacterota > Desulfobacteria > Desulfobacterales > SURF-7 > JAFDJC01. The sequence goes on from JAFDJC010000115.1 coordinate 3,357, forward strand.
AATTATAGACGCGGGCAGTGATCGATCTTTGTTCAGAAGACCATGCCCAGCCGCAACTGAGCCTTATGACCGGTACGATTTTGACGTTTTGGCCGCAGTCGGTTTCATATCCTTTATAATTCGGGTCTTTGTTATAGAGGCTTTCGAGTTCTTTCAGTGTAGGCAGGCGCCAGTTGTCATATTTCTTTTTCAGGGTATCTGGAAATGTGTAGGTGATCCACTGCTTTGCCTGTTTCCAGTTGATGTCTCCCTGGTTATCGGTTTTGGACCACATGACACCCAGCACATGATCTGTTACAGTGCCGTCACCATTGTCGGTAAACCTGTCTCCGGCAAAAACAGCAGGCGTCTGGCAGAAAAAAATACAAACAGCAAAGAATCCAAGAAAGATCAATATCCGTTTTGACATTTTCTCCTCCCATGATTTGCCCTCCTGTAAATTTTATACTGCCTCGGGAAGGCGATAGCGTAGGGTTATATGTTCCGGCGACGGTTAGCCCTTGCGGATGGGCTCACATCCCGCAAGCCGTCGCCGGAGAAGAGAATATTGCTGAAGCGGTTTTATTTCAGACCGGCTTCTTTGTAGTACTTCATAGCACCAGGATGAATCGTAGCGGACAAACCTTCCAGCATGCCTTCTTTGGTCAGCACTGAATATGCCGGATGGAGTTTTTTAAATGAATCGAAGTTATCAAACACTTCTTTTGTAATCGCATAGACGACATCATCTGAAACCTTGGCTGAAGTGACAAATGTTGCCTTCACGCCAAAGGTGTCGACATCTTTATCATTGATCGCAGCAGGATACATCTTAACCGGAATCTTAGATTTCGCATAGTAGGGATATTTGGAAAGGAGCGCATCAATGCCGGTAATTTCAACAAAACGTGTTTTGGTGGCGCCTGCGGTTGCTTCCTTAAACGCGCCGCTTGGATGACCAACGGTGTAGAAGAATGCATCCAGTCGTCCATCCTGCAGGAGACCCGGAGCCTCAGCTGCCTTGACACTTTCAGCCTTAATATCTTTTTCGTAATCAATACCCACAGCGCTTAACGCATCAATAGCATTCTGGCGCTGTCCGGAACCGGGGTTTCCTATGTTTACTCTTTTGTCCTTAAGATCATTGATGGTTTTGATACCTGAATCAACAGAGGCAAGGAGTGTCACGGATTCGGGATGAATGCTGAATACAGCTCTAAGATCTTTCTGAGGCCCTTTGTCTTTCCATTCGGCAAGACCGTTAATGGCCTGGAATTGTCTGTCGGACTGAACAACTCCGAACTGCAGGTCACCGGCTAAAACAGCGTTGACGTTGAATACGGAACCGCCTGTTGATTCAACCGTACAGCGAATGCCGTATTTGTCCTTTTTTTTGTTGACTATCTTTGCTATAGCGCCACCGGTCGGATAGTATACACCGGTAATGCCACCGGTCCCGATGGTTACAAAAGTGGTTTTAGATGTTGTTTTGGATTCAGACTTTTCCATTTCTTCGCCCTGTTGTCCACAGGCGACAAAAAGAGATGCTGCAAAGATAAGAACAGTAAATAATGTGAGTGCTTTTTTCATCTGGGCCTCCTTTTGAGCTTTGAATATAAGTGTGTTAATAAGGAACATTGGTTTTAATTATGATTGATAATTCCGGTGATTAACATATAAATATATTGAATACAACCATTTTATTGTTTTTTTCGAAAGTCGGTATTTTTAGAACCAATTGAATTGATAACATATTGTTTTATGGACAGTTTAACACAGAAACCCCTTGTCAGTATTATCATACCGGTATTTAACCGTTCGGCACTGGTAATGGAGGCAATTGATTCGGTTTTGGATCAGACGTTCGATGATTTTGAGCTGATCGTGGTGGATGACGGTTCCACAGATGATATCCGGAATATATTGCGGCAGTATGGCGACAGACTGGTTTATATAAAACAGGAAAATAAAGGTGTGAGTGCCGCAAGGAACAGGGGAATTGCCGCGGCCCAGGGGGAACTGGTGGCGTTTTTGGATTCAGATGATCTGTGGATACCGGACAAGCTTGCAACACAGGTCGCTTTTTTCAATAAAAACCCGCATGCCATGATATGTCAGACAGAAGAATTGTGGGTTAGAAACGGAAAGCGTGTAAACCCCAGGAAGAGACACAAAAAGCCGTCCGGCATGATATTTGAGCCATCCCTGTCTCTTTGTTTGGTCAGTCCGTCTGCAGTTGTGATTAAAAGGGAGCTGTTTCAAGCGGTTGGAACATTTGATGAAACACTTCCAGCTTGCGAGGACTACGATCTTTGGTTGAGGATAAGCTGCAAACATCCTGTCTACCTCATTGATCAACCATTTATAATCAAAAGGGGAGGGCACGATGATCAGCTTTCAAAGTCGCCTGCACTTGATCGATATCGTATCAAATCACTTAAAAAACTAATTGAAAGCAATGTTCTTACGAAAGAGCAACTTGGGGCTGCAAAAGGCAAACTTGTGGAAAAGTGCAAAATCTTTTCAGATGGCTGTATGAAAAGAAATCGCACGGATGAAGCAATTTACTACCAAAACCTCGCTGAAAATTATCGTAATGAACCTTGATGGCTTCGTAAAATACATTTGCTGTCATTCTGGCGAAAGCCAGACACGTAGTGAAGTTTTATAGTGGTTGTCATAATAACGTTCCTTTTCCATGAAAGGGATTTATGCATTGGGTAACACCGGCAACTCGTTGCCGGTGCCCGAAGGGCAAGAAGCTGTTCTCAAAACTTACGCCCATTCAAAGCTTCTTGTGCTTTGCACCCAGACAACAAGTTGTCTGGGCCACCCCTATTACAACATAATGAAAATATATGAATTTTAAAGAACCGAAATTGCTTTCTCTATTTATATTTCCAAAAGCTAATCGGAAAATATTTATGATAATCACTTTAGCGCTATCCAGTCATTTCAGTAGTTTCTGGACTCCGGCCTTCGCCGGAGTGACGGAGTTGGGACTTTTTACGAGACTGTCAACCTTAGGCCATCCGGCTGATTTTTTTCAATTTGTCGTCCAGTTTTTTTTTAGAAACAGGAAAGGCGGTTTTAATTTCCTGGGCAAAGACGGATATTTTATATTCTTCCAGCATCCAGAAATATTCTTCGGTTTCTCTTTTTTTCTCTTCAGATGTTTCCGGCTTGAGTTCATCAAGAAGACGCTGCAGGCTTTTTTCATATTTTTGAATTTTATCAGCCTTTGACTGCTCTTTTTCAGGGTTTGCAACCGCACGTCCAGCTCTGATGCCGATTCCTTTTATGTATCTCACAAGGTCGGAAAAATGCCGTAATTCGTATAACGGGATAAAGTTTTCAGGCACCAGGGAACGCAGCTCGTTTTGCAGCCTGTTCAAAAAGGGATTCACTCCATTGCCGGCCTGGTTTCCGGTTTCAAGTCGGTGGATTGTTTGCATTGTTTTAAACATTGCCCTAATTACAGGTGCCGCGTTTTCCATCAGCTTCAGGCTGTTTGGAATAATTTCAGATTCCGATGATTCCGCATGCATATAAAAATCTTTTGATGATCTGATATTTTTAGAAAAGAGATCATGGACAACACGATCATGGAGACACTTTTCAATATTCTTATACCCACCTAAGCATACCGATGCCTTTTTTAGATCCATTGGAAGGGACAAATATCTTTTTAAAGACTTCAAATTTTTTGTAAAATGAATGCAAAACAGAGCTTTTACCCCGTTCTTATGACATTTTAACGCGTCTTTTTGGCTGCTGAACAGGTGGATACTGACGGAACCGTCATTATCTTTGAGTCCTGGAAACAGGGTAATGGCATCGCCGTCATGTTCGGTCATCCGGATAAATTTGGGAAGATCCGGAAAGTCCCATTTTTTTATATCGGATTTCTCCCATTTTGCCCTGGCTTTTTGATAGATATCAGAATCCATGTTGCATGAAATATTTTTGTTTAAAACCTGTTTGTCCCTGCTGCAAAGTATCGTCCTGCCTTCGGGATCAATGATCGCTATCCGCATATTTAAATGATCCGGCAGGTCTTCAGGCCAGGCGGTACGTGGAATATTGATATTAAACTTTTCGTAGATGAAGTTGCCCAGGGCCTGGTAAAAATTTTCATTTCTATTGCGGGGCATGTCGTTGACGATAATGTCAACGGTATTGCTAACCGGTACAAGCTGTTTTCGAAATTCCTTGGGAAGCCCTTTTATCATGGCTGTGACTTTTTCATAAAACATACCGGGAACTATCCAGTCAAGTTTTGTTGCAGTTACATTTTCGGCTTTATGGGCAGGAATTTTTACTGTAATGCCGTCATCTTTTTGTCCGGGGTTGAAACTGTATTCACATTCAAAGTGATTATCTCCGAGGGGGATGCTGTAAGGGAATAATGACAATTCAGCCTGGTCAGGACGATATGACAGCAGGTTGTCTTCCGTCATCTTCAGGAAATCGTCGTCTCCTTTTTTTTTAATGGCTGTTTTTAGAGATTTCAGGTCGTGTATTCCGGAAAGGCGTTTATTGTAAAATTGGAATAGATCGTCCTCGCTCACAAGGATATCTCGTTTCCTGATTCGGTCTTCCATGTCTTTGACTTCATCGATCAGGCTTTGGTTGTGCTGCATGAAGGCAAACGGTTTTTTTACATCACCTTCCACAAGAGCTTTTCTGATGAAAATTTTAGATGCTTTTTCAGGGTCGATTTTACCAAATGCAACCGGCCTTTTGGGTATAATGATCAGGCCGAACAGGCTGACCTGTTCATCTGCAACCACCTCGCCCCTGTTTCTTTCCCAGCGTGGATGAAGCCATATTTTTTTACATAAAAATTGAGCGGGTTCTTCAAGCCATGTGCTGTCGATATTAGCGGCAGTTCTTGCAAACAATTTACTGGTTTCGATCATTTCGGCAGCTACTATCCATTTGCCGGGCCTATTAAAAAGAGTAGAACCTGGAAAGATCATGACTTCCCGTCCTTTTGCCGCCTGAAATATATTGTTTTCTTTTTTAAGCGCTATATTGGACAGATAGCCGCTTAAAATCGATTTGTGTATCGCTGTATACAACTGAGAAAACTTTTCTTTTTGTGGGGATTTATTTAAGCTGGTCTGATTTAAGCTGGTTTGATTTGATCGGGCCTGATGGCGGGTTGGGCTCAAACCGTGTTCGGAAAGAATAAGAGATATCTGCCGGTGTATATCACGCCATTCCCTCATTCGCCTGAAGGAAATAAATTTTTCCCTGCAGAATTTTTTCATTTTATTATTGTTTTTCTGTTTTTCCAGGGTTCGATGATAGGTCCCCCAGATATTAAAAAGGGTCATAAAATCGGATAACGGGTCCTGAAAACTTTCATGGGCTTTGTCGGATTCCGCCTCTTTTCCCGGAGGGCGCTCCCGGGGATCCCTGATGCTGAGAACAGAGGTGATGATAGCCATTTCCCTGATGCATCCCAATTTGCCGGCTTCGATCAGCATGGCGGACAAACCGGGATCAAGAGGAATTTTTGACATGAGACCGCCTTTTTGGGTCAGGGTATATCGCTGTTTACCGTTGCTAATTTTTATGGCGTTTAGCTCCAAAAGCAAGTCGTATCCGTCTTTGATATGTTTCGACGGCGGAGGGTCAATAAAGGGGAACTTGTTAATGTCGCCAAGTTTAAGAGAGGTCATTCTAAGGACAACATCTGCAAGATTTGCTCTGAGTATTTCAGGAGACGTATAAACCGGGCGGGACTGAAAATCGTCTTCTGAAAAGAGACGGATGCACACACCGTTTTCAATACGTCCGCAGCGCCCTTTGCGTTGATCCGCACTGCTTTTCGATATGGGGATCACCGGAAGGGAAGTTGTTCTTGATCGCGGGGAATAACTGGAAATTCTTGCAAGCCCGGTGTCAATCACATACTTTATGCCCGGGATCGTAATGGAAGTTTCGGCAATATTCGTGGCAACAATGATTTTTCTGCCGCGTTCCGGTTTAAAAATTCTGGACTGTTCTTTGGCCGGAAGTCTGGCAAACAAGGGTATGACCACAGTATTCTTGAAATGCCTGCCCTCGATCATGTCACATGTCTCACGAATATCCTGCTCAGTGGGCATAAACACCAGTATATCTCCGGACTTGTTTTGTCGATACAAAGTCTCCACAGTATCAACGGCCATATCTACATGTGTCACTTCTTCTTTTCCGTCATCATCTGAATCTTGATCATTTGAACATTGGGGAATATATTTTACATCCACAGGGTACATGCGACCTGAAACTTCTATAACAGGCGCATTGTTGAACGCTTTGGAGAATTTTTCAGTATCTATGGTGGCGGAGGTGATGATGAGTTTGAGATCAGGCCTTTTCATTAGCAGGGTTTTCAGGATGCCGATGCAAAAATCTATGTTAAGGCTTCTTTCATGAGCTTCGTCAATAATGATGGTGTCATACTCATTAAGAAAGCGGTTCTTCTGCGCTTCTGCAAGGAGAATTCCGTCTGTCATGATTTTTATATATGACTCAGGGCTGACCCTGTCCTGAAACCTGATTTTATAGCCTACGGATTGACCCGCAGGCTCTCCCATTTCTTCTGCAATACGGCTTGCTATGGTAATGGCGGCAATCCTTCTGGGCTGGGTACAGCCGATTTTTCCAGAGACACCTCTTCCTGCTGCCAGGCAGAACTTAGGGATCTGAGTGGTTTTGCCCGAGCCTGTTTCACCGGAGACAATCACAACCTGGTGATTGATGATATGGTCGATAATTTCATCTTTCCGAAGAGTTATGGGGAGATCTTCATTGTATGTGGGGTGCGGAAGATGTTTCTTACGTTTTTTAGCCCTGGCAGCTGATGCTTTAACGGATTTTTTAATCTGTTCTAATTTTTTTAATAATCCGGCATTTGGGGCTGATTCTTTGGCATTTTTTTTGATTCGAGCCAGTTCACGGTATATGCGAGGCCTGTCAACACACATTGCCTCAAGAGATTTAGATTTAATTTCTTTTATTTGTTTTAAAAATGCTTTCAATTATAAAACAGGTTTGCTTTCGAAAAAGCAGTATCATATGACCAACTCCCCCATACTTTTTCAACAATCTTATTGAGTAAGGGGTAGACAAGCTCAACCGCAGTCTTTCCGTAAAGAAGGTCAAGATGGTTGGCACCCTCTATAACAAAATCGATTAGCTGACTTTTTTCATCTGAGATTTTGACTTTTTTTAAATCAGCAGCGGTTTCAAGCCTATAAACTTTTTTTATACGATGAGGGTAATACTCACTGTAGCGCATGTTGTCAAGCGGAGCAAGATGATCCCGGGAACCCCAGAAGTGGAATATAGGGATGTCTTCCGGAAAGAAGGAAAAACAGTCCGAGTAGTTCAAGAGACTATCATCCATTCTTTTGAATCCTTTTCCGTCATAAACCGACTTCAGGCATTGAAAGCCAAGGCCAAGGGGTATTGACTCAGTTGCTGACTTGAGATATCGCTCTACAAAATATTTGTCATCGGTATGATTTTCAGGAGAGATTAAAAAGTTCAGATCGCCGATATTATTGTTGGACAAAAACCTTGTGATTTCTTTAAGAACAGGTAGTTCTGTAACAACCCTTGACAGTTCCTGTACAGGAACCTGTGAAAACCTGAAGATTCGTGACAGATGATTCAACCATAAAGCTAATGGAAAAAAAACATGTGATGTTTTATTGAAAAATTTGGGAGACCCAAGAGATATGATGCCTTTAACCATGTTAAGATAAACTTCCGCTTCTTCTTTCGGAACAAGGATAGTATCAAGAGTGTCCTTAAGGTCCTGGTCAAGCGCTTCTGTTTTATCCAGGTTCTGTCGGATAGACCAGTTGAGCACCATATTTTCAGAAACAACTCCACCCATACTGTGCCCCAATAGAATGGACGGTTTTCCGCCGCTTCTTGAACCGATAAATTTTAAGACGGTGGGCAAATCATAATCTATCAGTGTGTCCACGGTATAATAGGGGTCGAATCGACCCTCATTTACCCCGACACCTCTTGGATCAAACAGATAAACCCATGATCCCAGGTCGGCAAAATCTTTAGCAATCGAATATCGATTGCTGATATTAAAACAATTACTGTTGTTGGCAAAACCAGGTACCATTATTACAGAAGGTCCTGCTCGTCTATTTCACTTTCAAAGTATGCCGGTTGGGAATCACTTTTAAGAGATTCCCTTAATATCCGTCTGCGGGTTGCTTCCTTTTGTATCTTTGAAATAAAACGTTTTTGAATATGGAGTCTTTTTGCGGCAAGAAATGAAAGCTCATCGGCGCTCAAAAGTATGACGTTTTCCGTAAGACGCACCCGGCCTTTTTCCAGTTCATCCGCGATGACAAGTTTGATCTGGTCACGCGGTATGCGGGTTCCGGTTG